>CAMBJF010000234.1 GCA_945867875.1 uncultured Ruminococcus sp.
GCTTTGTATAATTTTTCCTCTAAAACTTTGTCTAACTTTTTGGGGTCAGTTCATTGCGGCTGCTTATTTTTTTAATATTTTTTTCAAAAGCTCTTGACAAGTGTATATAGATGTGATATAGTGTGCATATACTGATATACACACTATATCACAATAAGGAGATGATAATATAAAGATAGTGCTTAATCCTGCCGCCGACAAGCCTATGTATGAGCAGATAAAGGAACGTATCCGTCAGGCAGTGTTTGACGGAGAGCTTGCCGACAATGAAATGCTGCCAAGCGTGCGGCAGCTGGCGGCGCAGCTGAATGTAAGCGCCATAACCATAAAGCGTGCCTATACCGACCTTGAACACGAGGGAATGATATACACCTCCGCAGGAAAGGGCACATTTGTGAGAGCGCCCGACAAAAACGCCGCCGCAGAGCAGTACAGACGAAGAAAGCTCGCAGAATTTACACAATACGCCGAAAAGCTCATCTCAGAGGGCTTTACCGCCGAGGAGCTTGTGAATGCGCTTATTAACAGGAGGAATTGACGATATGGAAAATATTCTTGAGATCAGGGGACTTGAAAAGAAATTTCCCGACAGCACTTTTTCGATACACGATATAAATTTATCTCTCCCAAAGGGTGCGATAATGGGGCTTATAGGCGAAAACGGCGCAGGCAAGACCACACTTATCAGACTTATCCTGAACATATACGGCAGGAGCGGCGGAAAAATAACAGCCTTTGACGGACTTGACAATGTTAAAGACGAGGCGGCTTTCAAGGAAGACCTCGGCTATGTTGCTGATGAGGATTTCCTTTACATAAACGCCACTGCCGCAAAGACCGCCAAGGCATTTTCCTTTGCATTCAAGGAATGGGACGACAGTATTTTCAGAAAATATATGGATATGTGGCAGATAGATACAAGGAAAAGGTGCGGCGAGCTTTCAAAGGGAATGAAAACCAAGGTGATGCTTGCCCTTGCCCTTGCACATAAGCCAAAGCTCCTTATTCTCGATGAACCCACCGCAGGACTTGATCCCGCCGCAAGAATAGAAATGCTGGATATTTTAAGAGAATTTGTATCAGACGGCGAGCATTCCGTTTTATTTTCCACCCACATAACAGGCGACCTTGACAAGGTTGCGGACTATATCGCCCTGATGATTGACGGTCACGTTCACGAAGTAATGTCTGCCGACGAAGCACAGGAGAAATATGCCGTTGTTTCGGGAGACACAAATGCGATGCGCCCTGAGCTTCTCATAGGTGCAAAGCTGTCTGGAAATGTATATGAAGCCCTTGCTCTGAGAAAGAATATCCCACAGCTTGGAGATGTCACTGTCCGCACCCCGAATTTTGAAGATATCCTCGTCCATACCATTCTCCGGAACAGAGAGAATAGGCGAAAGGACTAAGCTATGACAGTAAAAAGCTTTAACAAAGCCTTCGGGTATCTTAACGGCTTTCATTTTTGGGAGGATATGAAAATAGTCATAATGGGCATATGTCAGTTTATCGCACTTCCCCTGACCACACTTTTTGGCGGTATTTCCGAGCTTGGAGCTTACTGGTCTGCTTTGTGGGCAGTGTTTGCGGCATTGTATACCACATGGGATATTATACATATATCTCTTGACCCTGCATATCCGTTTTCAAAAGCTCACGATGCAGAAACAGGGGTTGAAGCGGCAGGCAGCAAAAAAGCCGTCGAAGCGGCGGCAGTTTTTCCCACCGACCGTTTCACCGCAGTGAAGCTGTTCCACATAAAACGTCTTGTGATAGCTTTTATGGTATCGGCAGGATTTCTGATAAACGGGCTTGTATTTATGGGGGCGGATACTGTTGCGGGAGGCTTTTCGGTCAAATTTGCTGTTATATTTTTTGCCCTGAGCAATATTTTTTACTATGCAGCATTTCTGTACAAAAAAGGACTTAAAAGCAGTCCGCTCAGACGCTTTTGCGATATATTTATAATGAGCAGTGCCTTTGCAGGTATCTTCAATGAATCGTATTCAGAGAGCAGCGGAGCATCAGTTGGAACGGCAATGCTCATATCCGCTGCAATAATTCTTGCAACAAGCCTTATCTTCTACAGGAAATGTCTCAAAGATGCAGAAAACACCGCAAGAAACGGTGAACCGACAGGGGGAATCTAAAAATGAAGGTATCGGATTACAAAAAAGCGGCATTTGCCCTTTCAAGCGGCTATGTAAAGTCACTTTACATTATGTCGGCAATACTTATGGTCTTATGTACGATTCTGCCTGCAATACAGATAATGGCAAAAGAGTCATACATTCAGCTGTCCGTGCTTGCGTTAATGATATATATTCTCGGAGAACTGAGTATAAGTGCAATGTGTCCTGTTTTTGAGGGAACGGAAAAAAGAAGAAGCCTGAGTCTTAATGACCTGAGAACAGTTTCTGTTCTCTACCAGCTTCCCGCAGGACGTGAAACAATGGTAAGAGCATATATAAGCTTTGACAGATTTTACAGCACAATGCTTTTCCTCAGCTTTATCCTGCAGGGAGCGGCTTTCATATTCTCACCTGCCGGGATTTTTTATCAGATATTTATACTTGCGGTCCAGCTTATCATATCCTCCGCCGTTATAATGATGTCAATATTTTGGAAAAACGGCAGACCCAAAAAAGCTGACTCCGTAAGAACAGTAATATATATGGCGATCATCATAACTCAGCTTTTTATAAAACTCTTTGCGGAGGAAGCTGAAACATCGGAGATATCGGCTTTATCCGCTGTACTCGGTGCTGCGGCAGTTATCCTTGGCATTCTCGGAATTGTCATTATGAACTGTGTTTACAAGGGTATGGCAGCCGCCTGCACGAATTATTCAGTTTCGGGTGAACCTATAACAAACGAAAGGAATGACGCAGATGTTTAAAGCTATGAAAGAACTGAACTTTAGTGCAATGACGCTTGTAAATCCTGTTATTTCAGTTATCATTCCCGCATATTTTATTTTCGGAGCAAGACTGAATGTAATGCTTTTTATTGCACTTATATCCTTGTTTACCGCATTTATGTCAGCATTTTCCCTTGCGGCGATGTTTCCTATGACAGGTCCCGCACCGTCAATACCAAGAACGATGAAATGGGCGGCAAACAACCGCAGTATGATGAACGGTGCGGCAGGCTTTTATGATATGGCGTGCATTTTTCCCGCAACAAGAAAAAATTACGTGTCATCATTCTGCTCCGTATGGCTTATTATCCTGTCTGCAATGGTAATGGAATTTGATGCGGCACTGCTTTTTAATTTCAATGAGGGTGTGGAATATAGCTTTTCGGCTTTTGCGGTTTGCTTTCTGATGATGACAGTGGCTGTTCCGAATGTGATATATTACAAGCCCTCACGGAATTATTTCGGTATGATACTGATGGTGCTCGGTTTCCTTTTTGGATTTGTTCTTGTTATGGCGGATATGGTTGATCTGACCATACCCTTTGTACTGCCCCGTGCAGTATCAGCACTTATAACACTTGCGGGATTTTTGTACAATATCGCCTTTTTCTATAAAACAGCGTTTACAGGCAGCTTTGCAAGGAACGGCGAAAAGACGTTTTAAGCGGGGATGCCCTCAATTATCTCACAGCCGTAATCCGTGCAGACGGGGTGGGTTTTTATGTATCTTCTTGCATAGGCGAGGGAATAGAACTTTCTTGCAAAGCCCATATTCGCAACAAAAAGCTTGTCGTTAAAAACGTATTTATCCTCACCGTGTATCGTGATTTTTATAACATAGTACATAATCTGTCTCTTATACACA
>CAMBJF010000235.1 GCA_945867875.1 uncultured Ruminococcus sp.
GATAGCGTAGCGTCTCGTGGGCTCGGAGATGTGTATAAGAGACAGTCCCACAGCCATAAGCTTTACGGGTATATCGGCTTTGTCAGCCGCTTGAAGCACCGCAAATGCCGCCGATGAAATGCACACGAAGGGGACAGCCCCGCCGAGGACTCTCATAGCCTCCGAGCAGACGGATATTTCAAGCTCACGGCTGCTGAAAAGAAATTTCAGCACGGGCTCCGTAAGTACTGCAATGCCGATGCCTGCGGGAATTGAGACAAGTGCAGAAGCCAGAACAGCCCCTCCCGCACATTCCCCGAGACGCTTTCTGTTTCCCGATGCTTTTGCGGCAGCGGCGGCGGGGAGCATACTTTTGCCGAACATATTCGTTACCGAGGGGACAAGGTTGAACACCGTCACCGCAAGCCCTGTGAAACTGCCATAAACGAAATTCGGTATGTCAGCAGCCGATACGCCACCTGCAAGAAGCGTTGAAAACACCTGCGGAGACTTTGCGGCAAGGACTTTCAGCGACTGCATAACCGTCACGAGGTCGATAAGCGATGTGAGATTAATGACAAGTGCGCCGATAGAGGCGGGGATTGCCGTTCTGAGCAGCTCCCGACTTATGGCGGCACGTTCTTTTGATGAGAGCCTGTCCGACTTTCTGCCGCCCTTTTCTCTCCTTTCACGGAGCATCATATAAAACAGTCCCGCAAATGATGATAATGTTATCCCCAGGACTGCCGCCGCCGCACTGTAGGGGAGAGCACCGTCGTCGGCATTATTGCATCCTGTCAGTCTCATAAAAAGCAGGGGAGAGGTCTTTGCAATGTAAAGGCAGCCATAGCACAGGGACAGCCCGAATATGAGCTTTGCAGCCCCCTCTATTACCTGTGAAACGGCGGTGGGGTACATATCTCTCCTGCCCTCTGCGCAGCCTCTGTAGACCGATACAAGGCAGCCTGCAAGCACTGACGGGGCAATGGCGATGACCGCAGGCACGGCGGCTATATCTCCCGAAACGGCTTTGCAGAGGGGGTATGCTCCTATAACTATTACAAATGTGCCTGAAAGACCCACAAGCCCGAAAAGGCTCAGGGCTGTCCGCCTGACTTCAAATACCTCGTCCTCACGACCACGTGCTGCGGCTGATGATACGGCTCTTGCGGCGGCTGCGGGAAGTCCTGTGGCGGATATGGCGTAGACGGGCATAAATATGCTGTATGCCGCCGAAAAATAGCCCATTCCCGTTCCACCGAGCATATTTGCGAGGGGTATGCGGAAAAGTGCGCCGATGACCTTGACTATCACTGCCGATACTATAAGAACCGCCGAGCCGTAAAGAAATCCCTGTTTTTTCACATTATCACTCCCGTTAAGACTGTCCGAATTTATTAAATTATATGTTGCATTTTTGGAAAATATGTGGTATAATTAAATTACGATTATTATACAGGAGTCTGATACATATGAATTACACATTTTCCGATAAAATATCAGGTCTGAAGCCCTCTGCAATAAGAGAGATACTCAAAGCCACCGCTGACCCCAGCATTATCGCCTTTGCTGCAGGAAACCCCGCTCCCGACGCATTTCCCGTTGAGGAGATAAAGAAAATTACAATGGATATCCTCGAAAAGAACCCAATTGCGGCTCTCCAGTACGGTGCTACCGAGGGATACACACCTCTCAGGGACGCTGTTAAAAAGCGTCTTGCTTCTCAGGGCAGCTTCACCGACAGAGACGAGCTTATCATCACATCTGGTGGTCAGCAGGCTTCCGAGCTTTCCTGCAAAATTTTTCTCAATGAGGGCGACACGCTTATTTGCGAAAGCCCCAGCTTCATCGGCTGTCTGAATGCATTCCGTTCATATAACGCTCACCTCGTAGGTGTTGAAATGGACGACGAGGGCATCAGCATCGCAGGTCTTGAAGAGGCTGTTAAGAACAACAAAAACTGCAAGCTCCTTTATGTTATCCCCAATTTCCAGAACCCCTCGGGAAGATGTATGTCCGCTGCAAGAAGAAAGGCTGTTTATGAATTTGCCTGCGCTCATGACCTCATCATCATCGAGGACAACCCCTATGGTGAGCTGAGATTTGCGGGAGAGGACATTCCCTCTATCAAGTCTCTTGATACTGAGGGCAGGGTCATCTATGCGGGAAGCTTCTCTAAAGTGGTTTCTCCCGGAATGAGAGTGGGCTTCATTGCCGCAGCTCCCGAGATAATCTCCAAGATAGTTGTTTGCAAGCAGGTGTCCGACGTTCATTCGAATATCCTTGCTCAGATGATATGCCACAGAATTCTTACCGAGTACGATTTCGATGCACACATTGCGTCCCTGAAGCAGATATATAAGAGAAAGTACACCCTTATGGCAGAGGGCATCAAGAAATATTTCTCCTCAAAGGTGACAGTTACCGAGCCTCAGGGCGGACTTTTCATCTGGGGCACACTTCCCGAGGGCAGCGATATGCTGGATTTCTGCAAAAAGGCTATTGAGCGCAAGGTTGCTGTAGTTCCCGGAACTGCATTCCTTACCGATGAAAACGCAAAGACCACAAGCTTCAGAATGAATTTCTCCACACCCACCGACGAGCAGCTCACAGAGGGCTGCAAGATCCTTGGTCAGCTCACAAAGGAGCTTTACGGGGAATGATTCGGGTGAATCAGTTTCTTCTAACATATACCATTATTATGTAAGAAATACGGAAAGTGCTTTTGCTGCATTTTCCGTATTTTTTTGGCTTGGTGTTTTGGTCTGACGATTGACATTTGCTTCTTTTTATGGTAAAATTAGCGTATGCAAACTGATTTGGTGCAGAAAGGAAAGATAAAAATGCTGCTTACAAAAATCCTCCTGCTCACCGTTTTCATAGGACACGTTATTTGTCGGAAATGCGACAGTCTCCTTGCCTATACCCCGAGCGGCAGATTTTCCGCCGCTGATATGAAGTCCTGCGATAAAATGGCGGAAAGATTTGAGGGAATGTCTCTCAAAAACATAATGATATCAATGCTTTTGGGCGTTCCTGCACTGATGATGTCCGCTTTCGGCGCATTCGGGCTGTGCAGGTATATGTTCGGCTTTTCAAAAGTGTACGGGACGATTATGGCGATATCTGCCGCCGTATTTATCTGCTTTGTGATAGCCCACCACGTTCTCTGCGGCGTGACCGAATGGATATTTGTCCGCTTTGACAGGACGGAGGAAAGCTACAAAGCCGTTTTGGAATTTTTTAAACAGACCGCCGTTATGATGTATGTGTGCTACACGGGTCTCCTTGTTTTTGCGGTAACGTTTTTCATTGCCGTTGTTACAGGTGCCACCGACCTGCCGAGGTGGGCGTGCATATTCAACACCCTGCCACTTTTCATCATTCTAACCCCGTTCAAGCTCGTAGGCACAGGAAATATCGCCAATGCACTTATGTATCTCGGACTTTTTATTTTTATCTGATAAAAGACAAAATCCTTGATTTTAATTGACTTATTGGAAAAAATATGTTAGAATGACAAAAGGACTATTTTTTCGGAAGGATTGATATAAAAATGCAGTCAATTACAAAAAAGCTGACCGAGATCGTTTCGGCGGCGTTTGAAAAGTGCGGATATGACCCGAAAATGGGCACAGTCACCGCTTCGGACAGACTTGACCTCTGTCAGTTCCAGTGCAACGGTGCATTTGCGGGAGCAAAGCTTTACCATAAGGCTCCCTTTATGATAGCCGAGGACGTTGCGGCAGCTGTCTCTTATACACATCTCCGAGCCCACGAGACGCTACGCTATCT
>CAMBJF010000236.1 GCA_945867875.1 uncultured Ruminococcus sp.
TACACACTGCATATCGTCGGCAGCGTCAGATGTGTATAAGAGACAGATATCATCGTTTATATCGGCTGCGGTGAGCGTGGCAACGAGATGACTCAGGTCCTCGAGGAATTTTCGGGACTTATCGACCCTAAGACCAACCGCCCCCTTACCGACAGGACCGTTCTTATCGCAAATACATCAAATATGCCTGTTGCGGCCCGTGAGGCTTCGATATACACAGGCATCACCATAGCCGAATATTACCGTGATATGGGCTACCATATCGCAATTATGGCGGATTCAACATCAAGATGGGCTGAGGCTCTCCGTGAGATAAGCGGCCGTCTTGAAGAAATGCCTGCGGAGGAGGGCTTCCCTGCATATCTCCCGTCAAGACTTTCAGAGTTCTATGAGCGTGCAGGCTATGTGGAGAATTTGAACGGCAGCGAGGGCAGCGTGTCCATTATCGGTGCGGTTTCTCCCCAGGGTTCGGACTTTTCCGAGCCTGTAACTCAGAATACAAAGCGCTTTGTCCGCTGCTTCTGGGCGCTTGACAAGGCTCTTGCCTATGCCCGTCATTATCCTGCTATCAACTGGAACAACAGCTATTCCGAATACACCGATGACCTGAGCGAGTATTATTACAAGAACGTTGACAAGGACTTCCTGCTGTACCGTCAGCGAATTTCCTCCCTGCTTATCGAGGAAAACAAGCTTATGGAGATAGTTAAGCTCATCGGTGCGGACGTTCTTCCCGATGACCAGAAGCTTGTCATTGAGACTGCACGAGTTATCCGTGTGGGATTTTTGCAGCAGAATGCTTATCACAAGGACGATACCTATGTTCCCCTTGACAAGCAGTTCAAGATGATGAAAGCGATACTCACCCTTTATGATGAGTGCCGCAGCGCTGTGGAGAAAAATGTTCCCATTAACCGAATCATCGCCACGGGAATTTTCGACAAAGTGATCAAAATGAAGTATGACATTCCCAACGACAAGCCTGAGCTTTTCCGTAGACTTGAAGTTGAGATAGAGCAGACTGTGAAAAAAGAAATAAAGCTCTGCACTGAGGAGGGAAGATAATGGCTGTTCAGTATATCGGACTTAAGGAGATAAACGGCCCCCTTATCGCCCTTGACAATGTTACGGGCGTTTCATATGATGAGGTTGCGGAAATTCAGCTTGATGACGGAACTGTGAGAACGGGAAGAGTTGTTCAGATAGACGGCAGCCGTGCTGTTTTGCAGGTCTTTGAGGGCACAAAGGGACTTTCCCTCCGCAACACACGAACAAGATTTACGGGCAAGCCTATGGAAATGCCCCTTTCCGATGAGCTTCTCGGAAGAGTGTTCAACGGTGCAGGCAGACCTATTGACGGACTTGGCGAAATATATGCCGAGAAATATGCCGACATCAACGGCAAGCCCCTTAACCCCGTTGCCCGTTCATATCCCAGAAACTACATCAACACGGGCATATCTTCAATCGACGCCCTGACCACCCTTATAAGAGGTCAGAAGCTGCCTATTTTCTCGGGTTCGGGACTTTCACACAACAAGCTTGCTGTGCAGATAGTCCGTCAGGCTAAAATTGCCGAGGAAAGCGGACAGGATTTTGCGGTGGTTTTCGCCGCAATGGGCGTTAAAAACGATATTGCGGATTATTTCAGAAAGAGCTTCGAGGAAAGCGGCGTTCTCCAGCGTGTCGTAATGTTCCTCAATCTTTCGAATGACCCCATAATCGAGCGTATCCTTACACCAAAATGTGCTCTTACCGCTGCGGAGTACCTTGCTTTTGAGAAGAATATGCATATCCTTGTTATCCTTACGGATATGACCAGCTATGCCGAGGCTCTTCGTGAGTTCTCCTCCTCAAAGGGCGAGATCCCTGCGAGAAAGGGCTATCCCGGATATCTCTATTCCGACCTTGCATCACTTTACGAGAGAGCGGGAATCGTTGAGGGCTCAGAGGGCTCTGTTACGCAGATACCCATTCTAACAATGCCAAATGACGACATCACCCACCCCATTCCCGACCTTACGGGATACATTACCGAGGGTCAGATAGTTCTTGACAGAAGTCTTGACCAGAACGGCGTATATCCGCCTGTTGCGGTGCTTCCCAGCCTTTCACGACTGATGAAGGACGGCATCGGCGAGGGCTTTACCAGAGCAGATCACTCCGACTGTGCAAACCAGCTTTTTGCGGCATATGCAAAGGTGCAGGACGCACGTTCGCTTGCATCGGTAATCGGTGAAGACGAGCTTTCGCCTCTTGACAAGGCATATCTCCGCTTCGGACGGCTTTTTGAAAAGCACTTCTTAAATCAGGGCTTTGATGAAAACAGGTCTATTGACGAGACCCTTGACCTTGGCTGGGCGCTTCTTTCCACACTGCCACGTTCCGCACTTGACCGTGTTGATGACAAGCTGCTTGACAAGAAGTATGACCCCGACAAGGCGGCTCAGTTTACAGATTAAAGGAGTGAGGTCAGTTGGCAGATCAGGTTTTCCCCACCAAAGGCAATCTTCTTAATGTAAAAAAATCCCTGTCTCTTGCACGTGTGGGCTATGAGCTGCTTGACCGCAAGAGAAATGTCCTAATCAGGGAGCTTATGATGATGGTAGATGCCGCAAAGGCACTCCGTGGCTCTATCACCGACACATACAAGGACGCTTATGCCGCTTTGCAGCGTGCTAATATCACAATGGGACTTATAAGCCGTGTGGCGGAGGGTATGCCCATTGAACAGAGCGTCAATGTGACCTATAGGAGCGTTATGGGCTGCGAGCTTCCCAAGGTAAGCCTTGATGTTTCCGCCAATCATCTTACTTACGGCTTTGAAAATACCGACGGAAATGTTGATATGGCGTACATCAGCTTCAACCGTGTAAAGCAGATGACGGCGATGCTTGCCGAGGTGGATAACAGCGTTTTCAGGCTGGCAAATGCCATAAAGAAAACACAGACCCGTGCAAATGCGCTGAAAAATATCGTTATTCCAAGGTATGAGGAAACGGTGAAATTCATCGAAAACAGCCTTGAAGAAAAGGAACGAGAGGAATTTTCACGTCAGAAGGTCATCAAGGCTCAGAAAGAGCGGCGAAAGCTTCGTGGCAGGGCAATTCCAACGGAGAAATTTACCGTTCCCGATGTGGAGCAGTTTTTTAAAAATGGGTGAAAAAATCCCCCGTATGAATAATACGGGGGATAGCTTTTTGTGTGGATCAAAGAACGATATACTTTCCTTCGGGGTTGCCGTTTACAACATAGTAAGCTCTGAGCTCGCCGTTTTCAGCCTTGACATAAACATCAATGCTCTTGACGTGCTTGCGGCTGCCGTTCTTGTAATCAGCCTTGCAAAGCTCGGTGATGTCGGCAACTGTGTGCTCGCCTGCACCCTGAATGAGGAATACATCGGTCTTTACAGGAGCCTTCTTAGCAGCGGGCTTCTTTGCAGGAGCGGACTTTTCTGCCTTTATTTCAGCTACTGTTTCCGCAACTGTCTCAGCAACTTTTTCTAAAGCCTCTTTAACAGGAGCGGGCTTTTCAGCGGGAGCCTTTACCTCTGCGGCGGGCTTAACATTTTCAACAACTTCAGCGGTCTTGGCAGGCTTTGCAGCAGCTGCATTAACTGCGGGCTTGGACTGGTTAGTTTTACATTTTGCCATAACAGAAAACCTCCATTTTTTATGTTATAGACAGTATAACATTTTTTTTTGCTTTTGTCAAATATTGTATGATATAATTT
>CAMBJF010000237.1 GCA_945867875.1 uncultured Ruminococcus sp.
ACACTGCATATCGTCGGCAGCGTCAGATGTGTATAAGAGACAGATCCTGCACTGCTCGCCTGTCATTGTATATCCTTTTTCAAGAAGATAGCCGTTGATGGAATATCTGATATCCTTTGAAAGGCGGTTGATGTATTTTCCGATATGCTCCTCTCTGTCAGGATTTGCTTCTTCTGAGCCTGTCACTATATCCCCTCCCTTAGAGAAAAATAAATGTTAGACATCTATCAGTTAGAAGTCTAACATTTATTATACGTATGTTTGGAAGATATTACAACAAACTTTCTGTGAACATATAGTTAATATTATTCATCAAGGAACATATTCTCAAACCACACATCAGGGGCTGTAAACTCCCTGCCGTTAAGGTATTGGAGTATGCCGCCGTCGGTGGTGAATGTAAACTTTAGCTTGTAGGAATACAGCGCCTGAGTTTTTATTCCATAGCTCCTGTTCAACTTGTTGCTGCCGTATTTTCCGTCGCCCAGGAGCGGGCAGCCGATATACGCCATATGTGCACGTATCTGGTGAGTTCTGCCCGTAAGCAGCTCCACCTCCACAAGGCTCAGCTTGCCGTCGGTTTTCAGAACCCTGTACTTTGTGATTATAGTCTTGTTGCGGTCAGTCTTTTTATCGGAAACGGTGACGGTGTTGGTCTTGCTGTCCTTAAAAAGATAGTGGGTCATAGTATCGGACTTTTTCGGCGGCACGCCTGCGGTAATGCAGAGATACTTCTTTTCAAGCTCCCTGTCCTTTATCTTCTGATTGAGGATACGCAGTGATTCCGCATTCTTGGCGGCTATGACAATTCCCCCCGTGTTCCTGTCAAGACGATTGCAGAGAGAGGGGGTGAAGCTGTTTTCGTCCGCAGGGTCATACTCCCCTTTTGCATAAAGATAATGCTGCATACGATTGACGAGAGTGTCCACCGTTCCGTCATTGTCCTCATGGACCACAAGCCCGTTTTTCTTGTCGATGAGCAGGATATTTTCGTCCTCATAGATGACCGAAATGTCCTTTGGAGCTTTAAGGAATACGTATTTTTCCTCGGAATTTTCCTCCCCGAAAAATTCATCGGGAAGATACAGCTCCAGCACATCTCCCTCGGAAAGTCGGGTGGATATCTCGCACCGCTTGCGGTTGAGCTTGATGTTTTTCGTGCGGATACCCTTATACATTGCGCTCTGGGGCAGCTTCGGTGCGGCTTTTTGTATGAATTTATCCACACGCTGCCCTGCGTCGTTGGAGTTTATGATGTATTTTTTCATTGATATCTTTTCCTTGTATAAAGCAGCTATGCCAAAAGACAGCTTCACCGTACCCGCAGAACGGATACGGTGAAAAGCTTATCTATTACTTGTTCTGAAGATACTCGTCAATAGCCTCTGCAGCGGATTTTCCTGCGCCCATTGCAAGGATAACGGTAGCTGCGCCTGTTACAGCGTCGCCGCCTGCATAAACGCCCTCACGGGAGGTAAGACCGCTTTCGTCCTTTGTAACGATACAGCCGTGCTTGTTTGTTTCAAGTCCCTCAGTAGTGTTTCTGATGAGGGGGTTGGGAGATGTACCGATGGACATTACAACGCAGTCAACGTCGATGGTGTGCTCGGAGCCTTCCTTAACAACTGGTCTTCTTCTGCCAGACTCGTCAGGCTCGCCAAGCTCCATAGATACGCACTTGATGCCGCTTACAAACTTGTTTTCGTCGCCAAGGATCTCAACGGGATTTGTGAGGGTCTTGAAGATGATGCCCTCTTCCTTAGCGTGCTCGATCTCCTCTGCTCTTGCGGGAAGCTCTGCTTCGCCACGGCGGTAAACTATGTAAACCTCTTCTGCGCCGAGACGCTTTGCACATCTTGCTGCGTCCATTGCAACGTTTCCGCCGCCTACGACCGCAACTCTCTTGTTCTCCTTGACGGGAGTGTCGCTGCCCTCTTTGTATGCCTTCATAAGGTTAACTCTTGTGAGGAACTCATTTGCGGAGTAAACGCCCTTAAGGTTCTCACCGGGGATATTCATAAATCTGGGAAGACCTGCGCCGGAGCCGATGAAAATGCTCTTGAAGCCCTGCTCGAAAAGCTCATCAATGGTAATGGTCTTGCCGATGATAACGTTTGTATCAATCTGAACGCCGATAGCCTTAAGACCGTCGATCTCGTGCTGAACGATGCTCTTGGGAAGTCTGAACTCGGGAATACCGTAAACAAGAACGCCGCCTGCAAGGTGAAGTGCCTCGAATACTGTTACCTCATAGCCCTTCTTTGCAAGGTCACCTGCACAGGTAAGACCTGCGGGGCCTGCACCGATAACTGCAACCTTCTTGCCGTTGGAAACGGGCTTTTCAGGCTCGCCCTTGAAGTTTGCATTGTGGTAATCAGCGGCAAATCTTTCAAGTCTGCCGATGCCCACAGGTTCGCCCTTGATGCCTCTTACGCACTTGCCCTCGCACTGTGTTTCCTGGGGGCATACACGTCCGCAGACAGCGGGAAGTGAGCTGGACTTGGAGATGATGCTGTAAGCACCCTCGAAGTTCTTGTTGGCAATTTCCTTGATGAATGCGGGGATATTTATGTTAACGGGACATCCGTTCACGCAGGGCATATTTTTGCAGTTAAGGCATCTCTGAGCCTCGTCAACAGCCATTTCCTCAGTGTAGCCGAGAGCAACTTCAAGAAAGTTCTTGTTTCTTACATCAGGCTCCTGAGAGGGCATAGGGTTCTTTTTAAGCGACATATTAGGCATATCACTTTACCTCCTTGAATAAGTTGCAGGTCTCCTCGTGCTTTCTTCTTTCAAAAGGCTTGTACATTGTGGAACGTTCCATAGCCTCGGCGAAGTCAACAAGATGACCGTCAAATTCGGGACCGTCAACGCAGGCAAACTTTGTTTCGCCGCCAACGGTAAGACGACATCCGCCGCACATTCCCGTACCGTCGATCATAATGGGATTCATAGAAACAACGGTCTTGATGCCGTATTCCTTTGTGGTAGCTGCAACGAACTTCATCATTATCAGAGGACCTATAGCAATGACCTCGTCGTACTTCTCGCCGCTGTCGATAAGCTCCTTAAGAGCGTTTGTAACGAGACCCTTTGTTCCGTATGAGCCGTCATCGGTCATCATACAGAGCTTGTCAGAGCAAGCCTTGAACTCGTCCTCAAGGATAACGAGATCCTTGTTTCTGAAACCAACGATGGAGTGAACCTCACAGCCGATGCTGTGGAGCTTCTTTGCAACTGGATATGCAATAGCGCAGCCAACGCCGCCGCCCACAACAGCGACCTTTTTGAGTCCCTCAGTGTGAGTAGCCTTGCCGAGAGGTCCTGCGAAATCCTGAAGATAATCGCCCTCGTTCATATGATTGAGCTTTTCGGTGGTAGCGCCAACGATCTGGAATATTATGGTAACAGTACCCTTTTCTCTGTCAAAATCGGCAACGGTAAGAGGTATTCTCTCGCCGTCAGCATCAGTTCTCAGAATGATGAACTGACCGGGTTCAGCCTTTTTTGCAACCGCAGGAGCTTCGATATCCATAAGGGTAACAGTTGGATTTAAAGCTTTTTTTCTTACAATTTTATACATTGTACACTGTCCTTTCGTGTAGAAATACGAACAAATATGCAAAGCATTCAGCCTGTTTTTTCCGACAGGATATGCCGCAAAACCTCATTTTCCGCATACTTCTGCATACTATTTAAT
>CAMBJF010000238.1 GCA_945867875.1 uncultured Ruminococcus sp.
TACACACTGCATATCGTCGGCAGCGTCAGATGTGTATAAGAGACAGTAAATATGCTGACCACAATAACGGCGGAGAAAAATATCACAATGCCTGCACTTGACCGTTTTGCGGAAGTTTTTTTCTTCATTGGTCTGCGCTTCCTTTTTCGTACTTTTGTTTATTATACCATATTGTTCGGAAGTTGTAAACAGATAATTTTAAATTTTACATCAGTTAAATATGTTTATATCAATGTCCTCAAATATAAAAAATATCATATTGACAAAAGGGCTTTAAAACGGTATAATCAAACTAATGCAATGTTAATTTTACAAAACGAAAGGCGGTTTAATATGGCGCATACAAATTCCTCCACTGATATACTTTTCTGCAATGACTGGGAATTTTCCAAAAATCCCCTTGACACCGAGTATTCCGAGTCTCTCGACTGGCACAGAGTGGACATTCCCCATGACTGGCTCATTCACGATACGAAAAATCTTTACGAGACCTCCACGGGCTGGTACAGAAAGCTTTTTGAAAACACAGCAAAGGCAGGGGAGCGCACCGCTGTCCGTTTTGAGGGCGTTTATATGGACAGCCGTGTTTATGTAAACGGCTATCTTGCAGGTGAGTGGAAATACGGCTACTCCACCTTTGAATTTGACATCACCGACCTTCTCCGTGAGGGCGAGAACCTTATAACCGTCCGTGTTGACCACCACAGCCCCAATTCAAGATGGTATTCGGGCGCAGGGATCTACCGCAGAGTATGGCTGAAAAAATATCCCGAGTGTCATATTCTCAGCGACGGCGTTTACATAAGCTCTGACATCGACGGCAATGTGACAATTACTGCCGAGACTGCCCGTCCCAAGGATATGCCCGTTGCGGGACTTCAGCTTCGTCAGACGATCTTTGACGGCGACAAGCTCATCTGCACAAGTACAAACAACTGCAACGCCGCATTTGACGGCTCATTCCCCGAGCCTGTCCGCATAAATGAAGCGGCTCTCGGCTCAAATACCGTTACAATGAAGATACCCGAGCCTGTTCTCTGGGACATTGAGAACCCCCATCTTTATTCCCTCACCACCGACCTTATTAAGGACGGCGAGGTGATACACACCATTATCAACAAATTCGGTGTCCGCAAGGCTGAATTTACCTGCGACAAGGGCTTCTTCCTCAATGGCAGACACGTTAAGCTCCACGGCTGCTGCGAACATCACGACCTTGGCGCACTTGGCGCTGCTGTAAACCGCAGTGCAATAAAGAGAAAGCTTACAAAGCTTCGTGAAATGGGAATCAACGCTGTCCGCACAAGCCACAATATGCCCGCTGTTGAGTTTATGGAGCTTTGCGACGAAATGGGCATCTTAGTCCTCTCCGAGGGCTTCGATATGTGGGAAAAGCCCAAGACTGACTATGATTACGCACGCTTCTTCCGTGAGTGGGCAGACAAGGACGTTGCCTCTTGGGTAAGACGTGACAGAAACCACCCATGCGTTATCGGCTGGAGCGTGGGCAATGAAATTTACGATACCCACGCCGACGATCACGGTCAGGAGATAGCATCGAGACTTCTTTACCTTGTCCGTCTCCACGACCCAAGAGCCAATGGCTATGTAACTATCGGCTCCAACTATATGCAGTGGGAGGGCGCACAGAGATGTGCGGACATCGTTAAGCTTGCGGGTTATAACTATGCCGAGAGACTTTACGATGAGCAGCATAAGGCTCACCCCGACTGGATGATATACGGTTCGGAAACATCTTCCGTAGTGCAGAGCCGTGGAATCTACCACTTCCCCCACTCCGAGCAGATACTCTGTGAGGACGACGAGCAGTGCTCCGCTCTGGGAAATTCAACTCCCGGCTGGGCTGCGAAAAATTCCGAAGCCTGCATTATTCCCGACCGTGACGCTGAATACTGCGCAGGTCAGTTTATCTGGACAGGCTTTGACTACATCGGCGAGCCTACTCCATACAGCACCAAGAACAGCTACTTTGGTCAGTACGATACCGCAGGCTACCCCAAGGACAGCGCATTTATCTACAGAGCCGAGTGGACCGATTATAAAAAGGCTCCCTTTGTTCACATTTTCCCCTACTGGGACTTCATCGAGGGACAGCTTGTTGACGTGAGAGTGACCACAAATGCTCCCAAGGTCGAGCTTTATCTCAACGGCAAAAAGGTTGGCGAAAAGGACATCGACCACCTCCACGGAACAGAGCTTACACTTGACACACAGCTTGAATACACCAAGGGCGAGCTTCTTGCAATTGCATATGACGAGAACGGCAATGAGATAGCAAGGGACGTTCAGCGTTCCTTTGGCGATACCTCCGAGCTTCGCCTTTCCACAGAAAATGACGTTGTTTACGCAAACGGCGAGGACATTATCTTCCTTGACATCGCAGCATATGACAGCGAGGGCAATTTCGTTGCCAACGCCAACAACCGTGCATTCGTGACCGTTGAGGGCGAGGGCAGACTTATAGGACTCGACAACGGCGACTCCACCGATTACGAGCAGTACAAGGGCACCTCCCGCCGCCTTTTCTCAGGCAGACTTCTTGCAATGATAGCCGTTACCGACAAGGCAGGGGACGTTACCGTTACCGTAAAATCCCCCTCACTTCCCGACAGCCGAATCACACTTAAAACTCTTGAAGCGGGCACAGCATTCGGCACTGCCTCCGATTTTGAAAACACTCCCCGTGAATTTGACTGCACCGCCGCTGAAAATGACATTCCCGTCAGAAAGATAGAGCTTATCAGCGACAGCCGCACATTCACCCCCGACAGACAGGAAATAACCTTTGACACCGCCGTATATCCCGCAAATGCGACATATGCGGGCGAGATAGAATACAAGGTAACGACCGTTGTTGGAATACCCACAAACATTGCCGAGGTGGTTTCCGCCGAGAACGGCAGGGTAACTGTAAAGTGCTTCGGAGACGGCAAATTTTACCTCAGAGCACTCTGCAAAAACGGCACGGAAAAGTATCATATCCTTGTTGCCCTTAAACTCACAGGGGAGGGACTGGGAGCTGCGTTCTTTGACCCCTATCAGTATGTTGCAGCAGGACTTTACTCCGTTTCGGGCGGCACTGTTGCCAATGGAATCGAGAGGGGAGCGGCATTCGGCTCCGAAAAGAGCTGGTTCGGTTTTGAAAATGTTGACTTCGGCTCATTGGGCAGCGACACTATAACAATTGGCTTCTTTGCAAACTGCACCACACCCGTAAATATCCGCTTTTATGACGGCAGACCCGACGAGGGCGGTGAGCTTATCGGCGAATTTTCCTACTGGCTCCAGCCAATCTGGCTCACATATCAGAATTACACATTCAAGCTCTCCAAGAAGCTCACAGGTGTTCACACCCTTGTTATGGAGTCCGACGATAAATATGACGTGGGCGGATTTGTATTTGAAAAGCCCGTCAAGGAATTTGCTGAGATATGCTCCGTATGGAACGACGAGATTTACGGCGACAAGTTTACCGTTGAGGAAGAGGCTGTAACAGGCATCGGCAACAACGTAATGCTGAACTTCGGCGAGTTTGACTTCACCGAAAAGGCACCCTCGAAGATCATCATTACAGGAAAGTCCGCACTTCCCGTAAACTCGATCCACATCGTGTTTACCTGTCTCTTATACACATCTCCGAGCCCACGAGACGCTACGCTATCTC
>CAMBJF010000239.1 GCA_945867875.1 uncultured Ruminococcus sp.
GTGTATAAGAGACAGCGGTTATGCTGTTGTAATATACTAAAGCTATAAAGCATTCTATGCGCTGAGCATAAATAAAAAACTGCAAAGGAAATCATCACTATGAACGAAAACATTCAAAACACAACACCTGAGACATCGACTGAACCTCCTCAGTACAGCTGGGGCGAGCAGAAACCCACGGAAGAAAGCGAAAGTCCGGTAATGCTCCGTCGAAAGATCAAAAAGGGTTACGGCAAAGCTGCAATGCTCATAATTTGGCAGCAGCTATTCGCTATCATTATTATGGTAATCATATCCTCTGTAATGTCCGTAAAGCTTACGGGAGCAGTTATGGCGGAAAATCCCGAAATAAGTCCCCAAGAACTAAAACAGGCCGTTACAGACGGATATACTGAATTCCTATCGGGCGAAAATGCAATTTTTGTCAACGCAGGCACAATGATAGTTGCAAATCTTCTTTCACTTCTCATAGTCTGCGCAGGCAAAAAGCAGTTCAAGCTGAAAAGAACGATTGGGAAAATTGATATGCCCGCTTCGTCGGTAGCCCTCGCCTGCATCGGCATTCTTGGAATACAGGGCGTTTCTATTTTTGTTCAGAACTTTGTTATGAGCATTACAGGCTATACAGGTTTGAATGAATCAACAGCCTCGGCTATGTCATACACCGACAATATTGCCGCAAACATCGTGCTTTTCTTCTACCTTGTTATCGCCGCACCCGTTATTGAGGAGCTTATGTTCAGAGGAACGGCTATGAATCTTCTCGCACCCGTGAGCCGAAAGTTTGCGCTGTTCGCCTCTGCCCTTCTTTTCGGACTTATGCACAGCAACTTTAATCAGATATTCAACGGCTTTCTTCTCGGTCTCCTTCTTGGATACATTGCACTTAAAAGCGGCTCGGTCATTACTTCCATTCTCTGCCATATGACTGCAAATCTGAACGCCGCACTTGTTTCATTCATTTTTGAATACAAGCTTGCTCCCTCTATTGGAAGTGATGCAGCTGCAACAGGCGAGATGATCGTATTTGCCGTTGAAGCTGTTGTAGGCATTATCGCCCTTGTGATACTTCTGAAAAAGAACGGCAAGCTCACCAACAGCGACATCATAGTTCCCGAATATTCATACATTTTAGAGGACGGCGATGCCAAAAAGCTTACTTGGCTCACACTTATAAAGTGCCCCTCGTTCTGGGTCGCAGCAGCATACTGCATATTCTCAGCTGTAATACTTGTATCAGCTATCTGATAATAAAAAAGCCTGTGAAAATATCCTCGGCAATGAGGAATTTTCACAGGCTTTATTTTTTTGCAATATCACTTGCCCGAAGCGATATCACTTACCCGAAGCGATATCGGAAATTACCTTGTTGATAAGCTTACCGTCAGCCTTGCCCTTAAGCTCAGCCATAATAGCCTTCATATATGCGCCCTTGTTGCCCGAAGCAATAAGCTCACCGAACTTTTCCTTGATAAAAGGATAAAGCTCTTCTTCGGTCATCTGTGCGGGAGCAAAGCTCTTGATGATATTATATTTGAGCTTGTATTCCTCAAGCTGGCTCTCACATTCCGCAGGACAGGTATCCACCTGTTCCTTGGCAACTTTAAGTTCCTTGAGAATAACGCTGTCCACCAGCTCGGAAGATATGTTATCTCTTGTTCCGCCGTCTATTGCCGCTTTCTTAACAGCCGCAATAAGGGTCTGAACAGCCTCCTTTTTCATAGTATCCTTTGCTTTCATTGCGTCCTTAAGGGCGGTCTGGAGCTCGGTAAATTCCATAAAAAACACCTCTTTATATTAAGGCAGTTATGCCTTGAATTTGAACTTGTTGATATGTTTGTTAAGGACATTGAACTGGTCGGAAAGCTCACGGGAAACTTCCGCATTCTTCTCGGCGGTAACGGAATTGTCCTTTATGCTGCCGTTGATAGCGTCCATTCCGCTGCTTATCTTTGCGGCGGATTCTGCCTGATCTGCGGCGGAAACGGCAATTCTGTCCATAATGTCGGAAACCGTTGAAACTGTCTCAACGACCTTATCAAGAGATTTTGCGGTGGCATCGGCAAGTGCTGTACCGTTTCTGACGGAATCAATGGAATTTTCGATAAGCCTTCCTGTCTGAGCAGCAGCTTCGGCGGACTTGTTTGCAAGATTTCTGACCTCATCGGCAACCACTGCAAAGCCCTTGCCTGCGTCTCCCGCACGGGCAGCCTCAACTGCGGCGTTGAGGGCAAGTATATTTGTCTGGAACGCAATGTCATCAATAACATTGATTATCTTTTCGATCTCAGCGGCAGAGGTCTCTATTTCCTTGATAGCCTCTATCATTCGGCGCATATTGCCGCTTCCCTGCTCGGCAGCTTCATCGGCTGTTGCGGTAAGCTTTCTTGCGTTTTCGGCTTCCTTTGCATTTTCGCTTATCTTTGCATTTATCTGCGCCACGGAAGCGGTAAGCTCCTGGATAGTTCCCGCTTCATCGGAAGCATTCTTTGAAAGAACAGCTGTTCCGTCGGAAACGTGAACGGAGCATTCCTTTACGGAAAGAGCAGCCTTATGGACCTCGCTGAATGTACCGTTGAGTGAAAATCTTATTTTGTCAAGAGCGTCCTTGATAGTTTCAAAATCTCCCGAATATACCGTGTCGGAATTTACGAGAAGATCGCCGTCGGCAACAGCCGAAAGGACATTTCGGATATCTGTGATGTATGCATTCAGAGATGTAATGGTGTCACTCAGCGATGTGAGCAGAACAAGGGTCTCATCGTTTCTGTCGGTAACAGGTGAGGGCGATTCAAGATCACCCTTGGAAAGTGCTGCAAGACGGGATATAGCGTCGGTAATGGGCTTTGTTATCTTCTGAGCCGCACTGAGTGAAACGATTATGGCAGCGGCAATAAACACAACGGCAAATGGCAGGATTATTGCAACAGATACCATAAACGGCTTCATTACGTTCTTATACGGAAGCAAAATAAAGGTATAGCAGGTATCGAAATTTTCAATATACGACCAGCCTGCAAAATATTTTTCGCCGCCAAGAGAAATGACCTTGACACCCTGTCTGAGAATAGTATTATAATCATAATTGTTGCGGTTAAGAGAATCAACAAGTTCAGCAATATCGCTGTAGCTCTTGTCATTCTCAGCCTTGGCGTTAAGGTCATCGCCCTTGGAGATAAGGCTGTTGGAGGTCTCGGAAATAACAGAACCGGTTTCAGTTATCACGAAGCCAAACCCGCCGTAACCGTTTTCTTCATCAAAGCTTTTGAATATATCGTTCAGATAATTCTTGTTTTTGGTAATATCAGCGTTGGAAATTGCCGATGAATAGGAAATTGTAAGGAGCTGAAGCTCACTTTTCGATGACGAAGTAACACTGCTGTACATCATAATAAGGTTGAAAACAGTAAGCAGAACGATAGCCGCAAGAACGCCAAGCACCGACAGACGGACGATCCGTCCTCTGATCGTTGTCTTTCGTCCGAGAGCAACGACCTTACCGTCAATAACTATCTTTGCTTTTTCTATATCTTCACGGACCTTCTGCTTCTTTTCCCTGATCTTTTTAACCTTTTCTTTTTTGACTTTAGGTATCTTAGCCTTAGGTTCTTTTTTCTTTCTCTCTGATGCCGCCATATGTAACCCAACTTTCAATAGATATTGTATGAT
>CAMBJF010000240.1 GCA_945867875.1 uncultured Ruminococcus sp.
CACACTGCATATCGTCGGCAGCGTCAGATGTGTATAAGAGACAGATATATTCCTTTGGAGGCTTTTATTTCAGGCGTAGATCAAAGCACTGTTGATAACAGTACAGAAGAGTTTCTCGACTCTATTGAGGACAGGCTGCAGTATTCCAAATGGTTTTGCGGTCATTGGCATATTGACAAGACTATCGACAAGATGCATTTTGTTATGTATGATTATCTAATAAATACATGACAATAATAATTGATCTTTTTCCGTTTTTCTCTTGACTTTCTCAATATGATCCGATATAATAATATCAGCAACACAAAGTGTTGAGCAGGCGGCAGGAGCTGCCGAGCAGAACGACGAAACTTTACAGTCGTAGCGGACTGCTAAGTGATGAAGTGTGCGCTTATTCGTGCGACCGCACATGGAGCTTATCTGATGGTTGCATATCAGCCATGGCACGAATAGGAGTATCCTCCGAACAAAAATATGCGTAAAGCTCCTGTGGAATACACAAGGGCTTTTTTATTTATAAAGAGATATCAAAGGAGGAATGGAATATGACAACCATTTATGATTTAGATGAATGTATGCTAAGTTATAAAAATGCTTCATACGGCGGTTCAAGAAAAAAGGAAGGAATTATCTTCAATAATAAAGAATGGCTGATCAAATATCCGCATAGAAAACTTGAAAATGTGTCTGAAGCTTATTCCTCTTATCAGGTATCAGAGTATATAGGAAGTCATATTTTTGAAATATTGGGATATGATGTTCAGAATACGATTTTAGGTATCAGAAACAACATTTTAGTGGTCGGCTGTGAGGATTTTGCCACAAATGGCAGGAATCTTATGGAAATGAAAACTATCAAGAATGTTCATATCGAAACAGCGGATGTAGATTTGCCTTTGCGGAAATATTCGGGAAATGATGTTGATGAGCTTATGTTTCATTTTGATAACAACCCTGTTCTTCAAGAGGTTCCGAACATAAAAAGGCATTTTTTTGAACAGGCTATTGTTGATATTTTTATTGGTAATGCTTGCAGATATAATGATAACTGGGGAATAATCAGGCAAAAGGATAATGCAGCTGTTCCTGCCCCAATTTACAGCAGCGGTAACTGCTTTGAACTACGGATGTCTGATGAACAAATAAAAGAAATAATTACCAAGTCTGAATTTACTGATCATTCTATTGCAATAATGACTGCATACTCCTCAAACGGAATAAATTTATCTGCTGCGGATTTTATTGAAAAATATACGAGGGATAAGTGCTTTATTAGCGCAATAGAAAATAATATTCCCCTGATGAATGAGAAAATGCAGGAAATTACAAAACTTATAATGGAAATTCCGGAGAAAATTATCAATAGCAATTCAGTCGAAATATTCATCATTTCAGATATTAGAAAAGAAGCTATTCTGAAACAAATGAAGAATAGATTTGAAATGCTTTTAATGCCTTTAGAACAATAGCCCTGTTATTAATACGTAGTTTAGGTATATATTTTTTGTATTTTACTTGACATTTATGATTTTGCGGTATATAATAATAACAGCAGCACGAATAGTGTTGAGCAGGCGGCAAGAGCTGTCGGGTACGCTGACGAAACTTAACAGTCGTAGCAGTTTACTAAGTGATGAAGTCTTGAGGCTGGTCAGGCAACGGCAAGATGGAGCTTATCGTATGGTTTGCATATGAGCCAAATCCTGAATAGGCAGAAATGCTGAAAAGAAAATATGCTTCAAAACGTGAGGTTGACACGATAAAAATCCGACGCTCGCTGCGAATAGCGTGAACGCAGCTGGCAGGCTTGTATGCGAGGATCCGCAAGGTGACAAGATACTAATGCCGTACTTGTGGGACGGAAAGTTGGCGGACAACGGAAAAATCAATCACTAAAGGGAGATGACTTTCGCTGCGGCAAAGCTTCTCCCTTTTAAATTTACTTGACAATCTTAATGCGGTGTGATATACTATTATTGTACCATTAAGGACTGATAAGCGTAGCAGTCTTATGTCAAGCTTAAGAGCCTTAATGGTTCTAAAAAACAACAGGTGTTTCGCAGCCTTATAAATGGCGAAACTGTAACATACAACCCCACATTCCTATTTTCAGAATGTGGGGTTTCGTACATTTTTTTCGATTTTCCTTGACAACACCAGAATTTAGGTATATAATAATGATAGCAACACGAATAGTGTTGAACAGGGGGCAAGAGCCGCCGGGTAGAACGACGAAACTTAACAGTCGTAGCGGGCTACTAAGTGATGAAGTAGTGTGTTTGGTCAGGGAAGTACGCTATGGAGCTTAATAATTACGGTTGCATTTGAGCCAATGCCTGAATAGGTTAATTTTATTAACTGAAAAGAAAAAATGCTCAAAACGTGAGGTTGACACGATAAAAATCCGACGCTCGCTGCGAATAGCGTGAACGCAGCTGGCAGGCTTGTATGCGAGGATCCGCAAGGTGACAAGATACTAATGCCGTACTTGTGGGACGGAAAGTTGGCGGACAACGGAAAAATCAATCACTAAAGGGAGATGACTTTCGCTGCGGCGAAGCTTCTCCCTTTTAAATTTACTTGACAATTTCAAAGAGTAGTGATATCCTAATGGGTCTGAAAAATAAACCGTGTAAACGCAATAATCGCCAAAATTCTGACAATACTAAAAATGCAGCCAAAGAAGGCATTAGTTCAGCGAGCTGAACTCGCTGAGGAGCGACCTGACGCAGGCTGCGGAATAAAACGGTGAAGAGCAGTAGCAGAAATGTTGCTGCTTTTCTTCATCTTCACCGGATATTCCTCAAGCGGATAAACCTCGGGAGTTTGAGGGCAGAGCCCCATATGCACTAACCTAATCTTGCAATTACCCTAAAAATATGGTAAAATAAAAAAGGGTGATAAAACAATGACAAGAGAAGAGTTAATAAAAATGCTGCCCGAAGGATATGAAAAAGCGTGTTGGGAAACAAAGGCAATGACCAGAAAAAGAGGACTTCAAAGTGAAAAAGACCTTTTAACACTGTGCCTTTTTTATGGATACAATCACTCTTTGATCGAAGTACAAAGCTATGCGAAAGCAGCGGGCATATATGATATAAGCGATGTAGGCTTTATGAAACGCTTCAGTCGATGCGGAAATTGGTTTGATTGGATAATAGAAAATCTTACTCCAAGTGAAATTATACAATATTCCAAACCTGAGATATTAGAAAACTATCACGTATTGGCGGTAGATGCCACCGATATTACATCAGGTGGAAAGGCAAATCAGAAATGGCATATTCATTATGCGCTGAATTTGTTTACACTCACTTGTTCAGAGTTTAAGCTTACTCCCGAAAAAACCGGAGAAAGTCTTACAAACTTTGAATTTAAACCCAATGACCTTGTTCTTGGTGACAGAGCGTACGCATCACTTAAAGGAATAGAATATTGTCAAAAATGCGGTGCTGATTTTGTTCTCAGAGTTAGAAACAAGTCATTTAAAATGTACACCGAAAATGGTGAAGAAGTAACTTTTTCGGATATTCTGAAAGATGTTGACGACAGCAT
>CAMBJF010000241.1 GCA_945867875.1 uncultured Ruminococcus sp.
ACTTATCGCACCGCAAGCAGAGATGCAGCAAGCATCACGCCTGCGGTGCATTTTTTATGTTCAGTCCTCGTCTATATCAAGCCCGTATTCGTCAATTATGGTATCAAGAAGCTCCTTGTATTTATTCATCATATTAACACACTCCTTTGCGTTAGCAAGTGTGTCCATATAATCCGCCAACAAGTACACTATATTCTCCATAAGTATCCAGAACAGAACCTTCAGCTCGCTTGGAAAAATGGAAATAGTCCCATCCTCCCGAATATAATGCTCCAGCTTTTCGGTGATTCTGCCGTTGCGGTAGATAAGCACCTTGTTTTCGGCATCGTCATCACCCGTTCCCGATGCGATCATCTGCCTGGTATTCATTGCTATGCTCTCCTTCAGAACATCATACCAGCCGCCCGATAAATCAAGCTTGATAAATGAATTGTTTGCCATGAGTATCTTCCTTTCAGTTATGTATTCTGTTTATAATAACGCTGGCTTCATATTTGGTCAGCTTATCATAATCTATATCAAGGTCAGAGAGTTTTTTGCGGTTTCGGTAAATGAGCCGCTTCTGTGCATCGGAAGCAGGCTGACCGCCCCACTTCCTTACGCTTTTCATATCCCACAGCTTATGGTTGTTCGGGAAATTGGTAACAAGAAAGTTATACACAAAATCAAGCACATTCTGCATATACATTCTCACCGTTGTTTTCACAGGCAGCTTGTTTTCATATAGAACCGCCCGGCTGTTCCCCGTCATATCCTCGCTTTCCACTCTGATGCAGCAGTTCCTGTCGTATGAGCAGACCATATCTCCGTCGGGGAGCATAACATAATTCACATCATGAGTGTCATAGCTGTTCTCCTCCTCGAATATATCCACAAGATGAGCATTTATCTGCCAATCCTGCGGCTTGTTCATCTCATACTTAATTCTGTCCTCAATGTCTGTTATGAGCTGCCCTTCGATTTCTTCCTGGGGAATTGATGCGGGAACTTCACTTATTCCAAACAGGCTCGGCGCTGTGCATAACTTTATCTTGCCCGTCACACCAACACAGTCCATAAGAAGCAGTTCCTTCTTACCCTCATGCAGCCTAAGTCCCCTTCCCACCATCTGTGCATACAGACTCGCATTTCGTGTAGGTCTTGCGATTATCACAGTTTCAATAAGCGGCATATCCGTTCCCTCGGTAAACACCATGCAGTTTACGATGCAGGGAATTTTTCTTGCCGTAAAATCTGCGATTATCTCGTCCCTGTTCTCCGTTTCTCCCGTAACCACTCTTGCCCCGGGGATCTCCATTGCAATATTTCGTGCGTGATTTACGGAGGTCGCAAAGATAAGCGTCTGACCCACCGCATACTTTTGATACGCTTCTGCAATCGCCTTGTTCTGCTTCTGAATATCCATAGCACTTGACAGCTCACCCACATTCAGATCGCCGTTTTGACTGCTGACCTCGGAAATATCATAGCCGATGTCAATTTTAAGGCAGCGGATATTGGACAGATAATTGTTTTTGATTCCCCATTTCAGGTTTCTCTCAAAAATAATGCTGCTGTATATCTCGCCCAGCTTTACATTGTCGGCACGATTGGGTGTTGCGGTAAAACCGATATGCAGCCTCGGATTGAAATACTCATATATCTTCTTATATGTGGGAGCAACAGCGTGATGTGCTTCATCGGTAATGATTATGTCAAAATCATCGGGAGAAAAACTTTCAAGCCTGCGCACAAGTGACTGAACGCTTGCCGAAACGACTTCCTCACCATTGCTGTGAATGTCTGCCTTCTCCACTCCGTATGAGCAGTCAAAATATTTCTTCGGCTGCCATACAAGTTCTTCACGGTGGGACAGGATAAGCATCCTTCCCCGCCTTGCAATGTGTGAAAAGATGACTGTCTTTCCTAAGCCTGTTGCCACCGCCACAAGGTAAGAGCCGCTTTCGGTGTTGTTGATAATATCAACACATTCCTGCTGATAATCCCTGAGCTGAATTTCATTCATGGGCATTATCCCCTACAAGCCATCTTTCGATCTTAGCTGCAAAATACTTGTCCATATCCATATTGCGGAGCTGATCGTTCATCTCCACCTTGAACCATACCTCGACGGGCTTTGAGAGGTTGAGCGAGAAAATCCCCATCAGACTTTTTGCGTCCACGATATATGTGCCGCTTCTGACCTCCGCCGAAACAACAAATCTTTCAAGTCCTGTCATAACATTGCAGAACTCATTGACATCGGATATAGTATGAAGCGAAATCTTGAAAAAGTATTCCTCCTCATGTGATGAATGGTTTCTTCTATTTTTCATAATAAGTTTTCCTTTCCTGTTCGTGTTCTTCTATCTGAACAGCCTGTGCCTTTCGTTCCTGTTCTTCCCTTGCCTTTTCAAGCAGGAAATCATAGTCGGACTGCACCTGCTGAGTATATGTATCAAAATATTCGGTGAGCTTGTCACGCTCGGCTTTCGCTGCCTTTATATCATCGCCAACACCTTCAACCTGACCTCTGAGCTTTTCAAGGTTCGCCTTATGCTCTGCCACATCATCATTAGACAAAACTCCCTTGTCGGCAAGATAACTGAGCTTTTTCAGTTCTTCCCTTTCTGATTTGGTCATTGGATTTTTATTAACAAGCTCCGTAAATCTCGGAAAATCCCCGATGATTTTTTCTTCCTCGGCAATTCTGTCCTCCAGCTTTTTCTTTGCCGTCAGCACCTCCGAATATTTTCCCTCTGCCTTACCCACAACATCTTTAAGCTCACTAACGGAATGAATATTGTTGTTGTGAAGATAACACAGAAGCTCATAATTTTTGAGCACCGTCCGATATGAAACATAGTGCGGTCTGTCCGGTTCGGGAGCTTTATACAGCATTATCTGAATCTGCCGCAGACAAATTGCATACTCTCTCTGAATCCCGTCATACTTTGCGATCTCCGATAATGGCATTTCAAAATTCTTATGCTCGATACGATACGCAAGATGTTCAAGGAAATATCCGTCACCAAGGCGATAAGTTCGTATTGGTTTTCGATTTGGCTTCACTTGTATGGAAAGATACTTTTTCATGCGAATGCCATAGCCCTTTTCTTTCAGCTTTTCCACAAGGTCATCAATGCTTTGCACATCTTCCCTCATAACAAGCTCGTCCAGCTCTGCTTTCAGATTTTCCTTCCATGATGCGCCCCGCTTCTGTGACAGATAATCTCCATACTTGTGATTGTAGGATTTTTTCGGGTGCTCGATTATGCTGAGTCCATGTGAAAGAGCAATTCTGTCGGAGATAGCCTTTCCTCTGTTCAGAGATTTCTTGTCGGCTCTCCATAGCTTTCCGTTATCATCATAGGGGCATACCACGAAATGATTATGGTAATGCCCTTTGTCGGTGTGTGTGGAAACAAGCACCTGAAACTTATCCCCGAACATTTCCTTCGCCCACTCCAGACCGATGCGGTGAGCTTCTTCTTTTGTAACCTCGCCCGCCTTGAAGGATTGTATGTAATGATGAAGCCGCACTCTTTCCTTTCCGCCGAGAATGTCCTTTTTCA
>CAMBJF010000242.1 GCA_945867875.1 uncultured Ruminococcus sp.
GACCTTGCTTTCTTCAATTACAAAATCGAAGAAGTTATTATCAAGAGTACGCACATTGCCGTCACGATCGGTAAGCTCGATATGATAATCTCTGCTCGATACTCCTTTACGCATATTTTCAAGATGCTTTGAAATATCCGCAAGCATATCTTCGGAAGAAACGCTGTTTTCCTCCTCCCACACATCAACGTGAATGCTGTTGGTTTTGTTGTATGCGAACTTGGTAAATGAACCGTCCTCATCGGGAGTGTAGCTTTCGGTTATTTCCTCAAAAGCAGGGTTTTCATCATCACTGAGGTCTTTATCGTTCCATTCTGTTCTGCGGACAAGGCGGATATTTTCATAATCATTTACATTGATTTTTTCCTTTTCCCTGCCGAGAAATCTGTCGGACACATCAACAAATCCATACGAATCAACATAATGTGCCTCGTTGTTCATAACAATAATGTCGCTGACGGAAAGGGAATGTCCCTTGAAATCCTCGGGACGGTCAAGATTAAATTTTGTGTATATGGCTTCCAGCTTGTTGGTGTCCTCAAAATCATCAAGGCTACCCGTATATACAAGGTCATAATTTTCGGGCTTAGCAGCTTCACCGTATCGCTCGGCATTTGTGAAGCCTTCAAAGCGTATAGCGTGATTTTCGGGTCCTTTCTTCAGCTGATATATCTTGTATTCATCACCGGGAGCAGGCTTTTCAATGCCGTATTTCTGCAATATTTCATGAGCACGAACAAGACGGGTGAAATCGCTGTTTTCGTTTGCATTGTTGATAGTCCACTGTGCCTTACGAATACGATTGTCAATATCCTTCTTGGTAATGTATTCGCCCTTATCAATAAGATCGGAAACGACTTTCGCAGCCTCATTCCATGTAAAAGTTTCAGTACCGGAGGTTGTTTCAATGTCGATACCTTTGGAATCATAATTCGTGAATCTAACAGGTCCGTCACCGCTGTGACCGCCAATGCCGAACTCCTTCTTTAAGAAATCGACAAAATCCTTCTTTGCGGGATTGGTTTTATAGAATTCCTCCACTCTGAACTTTCCATCTTCAAATCCTGTGCCACGCATAACCTCATTATGTATGAGATTTTCACGGGAAATATTATTCTCATTTGCAATGATATACATAAGCTCCCTTGCATGACCCCATACAAAATCGGCTTCACGATGGGACGCTGTGTCCTTGACAGTAAGGCTGTCATCGTGCGGCTCAAATTCAAGAGTGTAGGTATATCCCATAAGCGAAATATCCACACTTTTCAGAGCATTAAAGATCTCCTTTGTATCTCCGACGGTAATATCCTCAGTAGGAGTAAGTCCCGCCGATTCAACGATCTCACGAAAAACTGCCTTCGGATTGTTATTGAAAAATCTGTTCAGGGTATTGCTTTTCTTTGCAAATTCTTCTCTTTCCTCGGGTGTAGGCTCGGTGGTATTGGCAACAATGGAATCAAGTATCTTTTCATCACGAACAGCGATGTATTCATCTATATTATCTGCAAAATATTCTTCTGCATCTGCTCTGCTCAAAAAGCCTGAAAAGTCCTCGTTGATAGGCGCATAATATGTCTGACCATGATGCCTCATATTTTCAAATTCGACATCATATTTTTCGTCCCCATTTTCGGAAATGAAGAAAGTTTCACCTCTGTATTTGGTTGAAAAGCTTGTGGGGTTTCCGTTATCGTCAGCAGATTCGGGAATGGGAGTCCATATAATTTCCGATTCAAGCTCCTGTTCTTCTTCCGGTTCGGGTTCGTCCGCTTCAAGCAGTTCCCGGGGAGTTGATACCGAATATGTTTCCGATTCAAGGCAGAGTGCATCGTTGTGTCCCATAACTTCCTGCAAGTGCTCGGAAATGTATGCACACTCCCTATCATCGGCACTTACCGATTCACTGTCCCCGCCGATCTGATAGAATTCGACTGTAACATCGGCATACTGCTTTCCCGTATCGGCAATGTATTCCTGATATTCTTCAAGTGCAGTAATATCATCTTTTCCCACATACGAACCTGTTACAAAGGGCTTTTCTCCTTCTATCGTAATTACGGAAAAGTTTATTGTATTGTTTGCAAGGTCAAGATATGCAGCAATTTCATCAATGCCCTTTATCTCGGCAAAAGATTTTATAGGCTTGTCCACACCGTAAACGTGCATGGTCTGCTCGTCAATATTCACATCAATGGCAGTTACACCATCCGTCTGCGAATACTTTGCAAACTCGGCTTCGGTAATCTGTATGCCGCCGAGAGCACAGATGTCCATAAACAGCTTATCGGAATTGGCAATTACATTTTTTACAGAGTCCTCAGTAACATCACTGGCAATGTAGTACCTGTTTGTGTCATTCTGAGAAACTGCAAGCACTACGCTTACAGCAGCCGCTTTTTCTTCAAGGATTCTGTCAAGCTCGGTAGTGCCTACATGAAGCATATCCTCAAAGCTCAACACCGATAAATGGTCACGATTCATCTGTTCAAGCGAATCATAATGCTCTGTTTTTGCAAGTTCTTCGTCAATAAAATATGACACGGAAAAGTTTTCAAGGTCAGCTTCCATCTGCAAGCTGTGATCTCCCTGTTCCTCCGAACCTATCTCGGTATATCCGATAGCAATATGCTTCATATCCGAGAAATCTGCTGTGCTTGAAAATACCGTATCAAGGAAATCCTCGATATATTTCTTCGCCATATCAAGCTCGGATACAACAGTTTTTTCACCATTGCCAAGATACTGTCCGTTCCTGTGAAGCTCATATTTATCCACATTTGATGTTACGGAATACTCCCTATTTCCCATACGCTCGGTTTTGGAAATTCCCACATCATCGGGATATACGCCTTTCATGAAAACAACTTCTACATCTGCGCCCTTGTATCTGTATCTATCACCGATTGTAATATCCTCGGCGGTTCTTTCGGCAGCAGGCTGCTCCTTTTCAATACTCCTTGCTTCATATTCACGAACCCTGTTAGCAAATAGATTTATAAGTCCGGGGTGCATTATAAGGCGGTTTGCACCGATAGGCTGCAATTCCGCTCTGAATCTTTCGGGAAGATTATCAAGTACCGTTCTGCCCCATTCATAATTCTGCTGTGAAACTCTGCGATCCTGCAATCTGCCGAAAAGCTCAACAACATTTGCCGCTGCGATAGCCTGAATCCTCTCAAAAGAATATCTTTCAAGAAGCTCGTCAAGTGCCGCTTCGGTTTTGAAGGTGTTGTTTTCGTAATGCTTGCTGCCGACAGCATCTATCATGTTGGCACACTCACGATTTTCCTTTCTGAAAAGCAGGAGATTTTCTATTTCCTTTTTCCTTTCAGTATCATAGACCTCGTTCATGTTAGCCACAATTTTATCATGATATACGCTGTCCTCATAATGCTGCCAGGGGTCGGGAGTTTCACTTGAACTGCCGAATACAAGGTCGGCAAGTTCGGGATAATCACCATTCATATCAGGGCATTTTTTTGATTAACATTTGGGGCTGCTGCGATCAGATCATAGTAATATGACTGAATTTCGC
>CAMBJF010000243.1 GCA_945867875.1 uncultured Ruminococcus sp.
TACTTTTTAACCCCTAATCCGCTTGCGAATTAGGGGTTATTCGACAGACTGACAGGGTCATACTTTTTCGGTATGACCCTGTTCGTATTATAATTCAAAAAGAAACAAACCCGCCTGCGGTCTCGACGGGAGCGCAGGAGAGAAGATAATCCTTGTTCCGCTGAAAGCCCTTTTGGGCAATGGCAGCTTCAACGGCATATTCGGCAGCCTCGGGAGTGTTGTTTTCCCGTGAAAGATGACCGAGTATCAGCCGTGTTGTGCCGTTTTCCACAAGCTCCGCACAAAATGCTCCGCAGTCATCATTTGAAAGATGCCCTCTATCGGAGCGTATCCTTGCTTTGAGATATGCGGGATAGCCGCCGTTTCTCAGCATCTGCACGTCATAATTTGACTCGATAAGCACCGCCGCACAGCCCTTTACGCCGTTTCTCACCTCATCGCTCACATACCCGAGGTCGGTGCAGACCGCACAGCTTATATTGTCCTCAAATGTTATCCTATAACCGCAGGACTGAATGGTATCGTGAGAGGTGGGAAAGCAGCTTATATGCATATTTCCGATATCCGCAAAATCCTTTATATCCTCGGAGGAGGACGATATCAGCCCCATATCATACAGCACATCAAGAGTGTCACACTGGGAATAAACGGGCAGCCCTGTTTTCTTTGTCAGGACTTTCAGCCCCTTGACGTGGTCGCTGTGGTCGTGGGTAATGAACACAGCTTTCACGCAGTCAAGGGAAAGACCGTTTAAGGTCAGGGCATTTTTTATTTTGGTAAATGATGCTCCACAGTCAATTAAAACGCCCTCGGCGGAAGTTCCCACATATGTACAGTTTCCGCTGCTCGATGAAAACAGCGGGTATATCCTCGGCATACCGTTCCTCCTTAAAGTCCGCTTTCGTTATTGCCCTCAGCCTGCTTTTCAGACTGCTTTATGGCAACGAGAGTGTAGCTGTTTCCACGCTTCTGAACAACGTAGTCAACGTATTTCTCGGGTGAGGGGGCTTCGTCGGAAGTCAGAGTGAGCCACGCAGGTGTGGGGGAAACATAGCCCACTGTAAGAGTGTAGCTTTCGCCCACCTTGCTTATGGAGTCGATGTAGGGGGAATATGTAAAGAACTTGGGGTTCTCAGGGATTCGGTAGGAGCTTATCTCCTCGTCATAATAAAAGGAGATATCCGCCGAAGCTATGGTCATATGGTTGATGGTAAGTCCCGAACCGAAAAGCTTTGCGGCGTGCTGCTCGATGTCCACCTCGGGAACGATGTAGTAGTCAAAATCAAGCTCGTATCTGCTCTTGTCCTCATAAAGGATAATGTCCCACACCGCTGCGGAGATGATAGTCTCGTTTTTGAGCTTTGTGTTTGCGTCAAATCCGGGAGGGTCGCAGATAACAACGGGGTAGATAAACTTTGCAAATTCGTTTTTCTGGTCGGTGTTGTCGATGATGTTTTTTACCTTGCCCGAAACGAAGCTGACCGTGGACACAAGACCGATAGCCGCAAGGACTATGAAAATAAGCCCGATGATAAAGTGAAATGCGCTTTTGCTGCCTGATTTTGCGGCTTCCGAGGTGCTTTCCTCCACCTCGGACATCTCACTTATCTCGGAAATGTCCTCGTCAAGGGCGGAGTCGAGCATCTCAATTATATCGCCGGTTTTCTTGGCTTCGGGGCGTTTGTCTTTTTTACTCATTGCACAGTCCTTATCTGATCTGACCGTTTCCGTCGATCAGGTATTTATTTGATGTTATTTCGTAAAGTCCCATAGGTCCTCTTGCGTGGAGCTTCTGGGTGGAAATGCCTATCTCTGCGCCGAAGCCGAACATTCCGCCGTCGGTAAATCTTGTTGATGCGTTCACATATACGCAGGCGGAATCCACCTCCTGCTTGAATTTTTCAGCATTTTTCAGGTCGTTTGTAACAATGCATTCCGAGTGACCTGTGGAGTATTTTCCGATGTGCTCAATGGCTTCATCAATGTCATTTACCACCTTCACAGCCATAATGTAGTCGCCAAATTCGGTGGCATAGTCATCATCGGTGGCAGGAGTTACGCAGTCGCCCAAAATACGGACAGTCTCAGGGCAGCCTCTCAGCTCAACATTATGCTCATCGAGCTTTGCCTTGACAGCAGGCAGGAATTTTTCAGCGATATCCTTGTGCACAAGAAGAGTTTCAAGAGCGTTGCAGACAGAGGGACGCTGGGTCTTGCCGTTGTCGGTGATATTCACGCCCATTTCAATGTCGGCGCTTTTGTCGATGTAAATGTGGCAGTTGCCCGTGCCTGTTTCGATAACGGGAACGGTGGCGTTCTGAGTGACAGCCCTTATAAGTCCTGCGCCGCCGCGGGGAATGAGCAGGTCAAGATACTTATTGCACTTCATAAGCTCGGTTGTGACCTCTCTTGTGGTGTCGTCAACGAACTGAATGATGTCCTTGGGGAAGCCTGCTTTCTCAACTGCATCACGCATAATATTGCATATGCACTTGTTGGAATTGTAAGCTTCCTTGCCGCCACGAAGGATTACGGCGTTGCCCGTTTTAAGGCAGAGAGTTGCCGCATCAGCCGTAACATTGGGGCGGGACTCGTATATCATACCGATAACGCCCATAGGAACCCTTACCTTTGTAATTCTGAGACCGTTGGGGCGGACAGAGCCGTTGTCAACTCTGCCGATAGGGTCTTCAAGCTTGATAAGCTCGGAAACTGCGTCGGAAATGCCCTTTATCCTGTCCTCACTCAGCATAAGTCTGTCCTGCATCGACACGGACATTCCGTTTTCACGGGCAGCTTTAAGGTCAGCGGCATTTGCCTCGATTATTTCTGAGGAATGAGCAAGAAGAGCTTCGGCAATTTTCTGTAAAGCGGCGTTTTTCTTTTCGGTGTCTGCGGAAATAAGCGACTTTTTCGCAGCAGCGGCATTTGCGCCGAGAGTTTCAATATAGGTCATTGTAAATTACCCCCTGTTATTTATTTGCAAGGAAAACTGTGCCGACCTGTTTGCCGTCAAAAAGGTCATAGAGAATATCGGGATTTCTGCCGTTGATTATAGCCATATCAAAGCCTGCGTCCATAGCGATCTCAGCAGCGTTTATCTTAGTTATCATACCGCCGCTGCCGAGACCCGAAACTGCGTCTCCCGCAAGTGCACGAATCCTGTCGTCTATCTTATCCACCACGGGGATAAGCTTTGCATCGGGATTTGAACGTGGGTCGCCGTCAAAGAAGCCGTCAATGTCGGACATAATTATAAGCAGGTCTGCGTGGCAGAACATTCCAACGTGAGCCGCAAGGGAGTCATTCTCGCCCACAGCAAGCTCCAGCTCATCAATAGCAACGGTGTCATTTTCGTTTACAACGGGGATTATGTTGTGCTCAATAAGCTTGTAGAAGGTGTTCTCAACGTTGTTTTTTCTCGGTGTTTCGAGAATATACCTGTCTCTTATACACATCTCCGAGCCCACGAGACGCTACGCTATC
>CAMBJF010000244.1 GCA_945867875.1 uncultured Ruminococcus sp.
GATAGCGTAGCGTCTCGTGGGCTCGGAGATGTGTATAAGAGACAGGTATGATGTCATCTTTTTTGTCATTTAACCGTGACGCAATTCTTCAGGGGCAGGTGTGGAGACTTATCACATTCCTTATGCTCCCTCAGAGCAGCAGTCCAATCTGGATAGTTTTTTCCATATATTTTTACTGGTTCATCGGCAAGGAAACGGAAAATCAGTGGGGAAGCCATAATCTGACGATGTACTTTCTTACGGGTGCTGTTCTGCTCATAGTGTCGGGCTTTGCAACGGGATACACAAACGCTTCGTATTTTTATTTTTCGCTGTTCCTCGTTTATGCGCATCTCAATCCTTATCACAGTCTGCTGATGTTTATGGTCATACCCATTGAGGCTCGGTGGATGGCACTTATTGACGCTATTTTTATGCTTGCGGACTTTGCAAGAGCTTTCACGTTTTATGCATATTCTCCAAAGTTTGCGGCGGCTATGCAGTTATCCGTAGCGGTGGCTTTCCTCACATATTTCATATTTTTCGGAAAAGACCATTTCATCGGCATTGTCAACAAATTTAAGCACCGTGATTTTTATCGTGAAATGAAGCAGAGAAAAATAAAAGTTACAAAGAACAAGGATAAAAATAATGAGGGATAAGCTTATTGTTTTGGGTGCGGATTTCTTTGCCCGTGACTGCACCGAGCTTGCTCCCGACCTTGTGGGCAAGCTTATTGTCCGACGTGTGGGTGATGAAGAGCTTATTCTCCGAATTACCGAGACGGAGGCTTACTGCGGGGAAAGCGACACCGCCTGTCACGCTTCAAAGGGGCGGACGGCTCGGACTGAAATGCTGTACCGTGAGGCGGGGACGATATATGTATATCTTTGCTACGGGATCCACTGGCTTTTTAACATCATTTCGGGGGAGATAGAGCAGCCCCAGGGAGTTCTTATCCGTGCCTGCGAGAAATACGACGGTCCTGCCAAGCTGACCAAATATCTTAAAATCGACAAGAGCCTGAATGGTTTATCCGTTATCGGGAACCCTGAGATATCCATTGCCGATGACGGTTTCCGCCCTATAATTGAGCGGCGGAAAAGGGTAGGGATAGATTATGCCGCACCAAAGGACAGGGACGCACTGCTCAGGTATGCGGACAGTCGGACGAAAGATATTATAAAAAAATAAAGCGTTCTGCAAAAATCGCAGAACGCTTTTTGGCGGAGACGGCGAGATTCGAACTCGCGGGGGATCACTCCCTAACTGATTTCGAGTCAGCCCCGTTATGACCACTTCGATACGTCTCCATTAGACTTATCTATTATACCACATCCCGAAAAAAAAGGCAAGCGGTTTTTACAAAATAATAATTTGTTTACAATTTTTTCTGCGCCCGATGCATCTTACAGCTGGAAAATGCACCTTACATATCAAAGCCTTGATTCTCCGAAAATATGCTGATATAATCGTGATATCATCATAAAAGGAGAGTTGTTATGAATATTTTACTGCTTATTTTACTGTGCGTTTTCGAGGTCGCCTTTGCGGTGACTGCAGGGGGCAGAAAGTGCGACAAAAAGGACTGGCAGATGGGCAGGCTTATCTGCAATGGGGGACAGCTGCTTGTTTTTCTGATAATGCTCATTGCTCCCGGAATTGATCTGAGCTTCAGGTTTATGGGGCTGTTTGTACTGCTCATTCTGCGAATTATTGTGGCATTTTTCGGCGTGCTCCTGACACGGAAAAAAGAGGGGGAGCGGAAAAGCATTGCTATGATGATATTGAGTGCGGTGCTTTCGGCGGTGCTTATATCCGCAAGCCTTGTGCCCTCCTTTGTCATCACGTCATACGGGGGACTGCCAGTGACGGGAGAGTATGAGGTTGCTCAGGCAAGCGCAATACTTACCGATGAGAGCAGGGTCGAGGAGTTTGAAACGGACGGCTCCAAGCGTGAAGTGCCGGTGTATTTTTATTACCCTGCCAATGCCGCAGAGGGGGAGAAATTTCCCCTTGTCATTTTCTCCCACGGGGCATTCGGATACAACAAGAGCAACTATTCCACGTTCGCGGAGCTTGCTTCAAACGGCTACACGGTCATCAGCACCGAGCACCCATATCACTCACTTTTTACCAAGGACACGGCAGGAAATACCATTACCGTTGACCCCTCGTTTATGAGCGGGATTGCGGCGATAAATTCCGAGGGCGTTAATGAGGAAACTGTTTTTGAGCTGTCATCGGAGTGGCTGGAGCTTCGATGTGATGACATTGACTTTGTTATTGATTCGGTGAAGTCCGCAGCGGGGGAGAGCGCTCTTCCCGAATACTGGCACACTGATGATATACAGGGGATAATTTCCGCACTTTCCGTTACCGATACCAATAATATCGGCGTTATGGGTCATTCTCTCGGAGGTGCTGCGGCGGTGAACGAGGGCAGGACGAGATACGACATAAAGGCTGTTGTTGATCTGGACGGAACGATGCTGGGTGAGGTAACCGGAGTGGAAAACGGTGCCGATATCGTAAGAGATGACCCGTACCCGGTGCCGATACTTTCCTTTGACAACGAGGAGCATCATTTTGCCGCTATGGAAGCTGAGAAAAACGGCGAGGTCTATGCAAACAACGTTGTTATGGGAAATGCTCTGTGCGGTTACAGGACTTACATTGCGGGAACGAGTCATATGAATTTCACTGACCTGCCTATGTATTCTCCGTCGCTTGCAAAAATGCTTGGTACGGGCAGTGTGGACGCTGAGAAGTGTATGATGACGGTCAACAGGGTAACGCTTGAATTTTTTGACAGCTTTCTGAAAGGAAAGGGTGAATTTATTGTACAGGAATGCACCGAAGTATCATAATATGGATGTTATGATCAGCAGGATATCTGAAGATGAAAAAGAGATAGTGGATATAAGATGCTATGAGGAGACTGACTGCGTGAGGGACATTGCCGCTTTCGCACGGTCAAGGCAGGGAGTTCTTTCGGGGAGCCGTGAGGGACGGCAGTACAGCATTTCCGTTTCGGAGATACTGTACATCGAATCGGTGGACAACAGGACTTTTATCTATACATCGGAAGATGTTTTTGAGTTTAAGCAGCGGCTTTATGAGCTGGAGGATATCCTTAGATCAAAGCATTTTCTGAGGATATCAAAGGCGGCTATTGTAAATCTTATGAAAATTGACTCGGTGAAGCCTGCAATGGGCGGGCGGTTCTGGGCTGTGCTTTCAAACGGTGAGGAAATTATCATTTCACGAAAATATGTAGCAGAGCTGAAAAAAACGCTGAGGGGGGACGGGATATGAGCTTCAAGGAGCATTTCAAGTCGGTGATGTCGCTGTATTTTGTGATAGTGACGCTGATAAACGGGGCTATGTTTGTTCTTGGCGAGGTATTCCGACCCGATGAAAAATTCGGATACGAGGTAATGTTGTCGCCACTTGTTTATGCTGCGATAGCGCTTGTGCCCATGCTTTGTATGTACTCCAAAAA
>CAMBJF010000245.1 GCA_945867875.1 uncultured Ruminococcus sp.
TAGGTCTTTCCGATAAAGCTGTTGAAAATTTAGCATTAAAATCTAATATTCCAATTTATCAGACAGTATTAAATGAAATTCTCGAAAACAATAAATTATTAGAATATTTCGACAGCTTAACCGAGTTTACTGATGAAACAATGTCTTATAGAGCAGAACATGATATTTTTGATATTTTAGGAGGGGATAAAACTAATTTGATTTATCCGAGTGATAAAGAGTCAATTGGGTATTTAAGGTATAAATTATCACAATTATCTGAAAAGATTGTAGACTCTTGTGACGCAATAAAAAGCTCAAATCTTTATATCAGATTAAAAAAATCGCAAGCATATAGGAATATAAATAAACTTGTTTTAGAAGGTATAGAGGAGGCACCCGACAATGGCAACAATAACCCCGAGGACAAATAAAGACGGCTCATTATCCTATCGTATCCGAGTATTCGGCGGGCGTGACTCCGAGGGCAAGCAGAGGACTTTTCAAACCACCTGGAAGCCCGACCCTGCAAAATCGGACAGCAAAAATCAAAAGGATCTGAACAAGTATGCCGCTGACTTTGAAGCTAAATGCCTTTCGGGAGCGGTTGTTGAGCATAAAGTAGTATTCGGTAAATATTGCCGTCAGCTCGTGGACGATAAGCAGCAGAGCGGCGAAATAAAAGCAAGTACGGCGGTGTTTTACCGGGGGCTTTATCCTCTGCTACACGATATTGACGGCATACCGCTCCCACAGATAACAGCCAATGTGCTTAATAAGCAGTATCGGAAAATACTTGATACCCCTGCCGCTTCGGGTGTAAAATACAGACTGCGCCCTAAAATTGACCTGTTAAAGCTCGGTAATGTTCCCAATAAAACACAGTTTTCTCAAAAGTACGGAATAGCTGTATCAACTCTTAATGTGGCAATGAGCGGCAATAATGTTTCTCAGGCAACAGCCGACAAGCTCTCGGAGGCTCTTGAGCTTCCTGTATCAATTATGTTCACATCTGAATGTACAGGCGGCACAACAAGCCCCTCACAGCTTCATAAAGTCCACTCTCTTGTGAGTATGGTGCTTTCAGAGGCGCTCAAGGACGGGCTTGTGACTCAGAATTGCGCTGAACGTGTAAGGCTCCCGAAACTTCCGAAAGCAGACCCCCGCTTTCTTGAGGCTTCCGAGATCGGTGCGCTGCTTTCGGCGGCAAGCTCTGAGCCTATGGAGATAAAAGTAATGGTGTTCCTTGCTGTTGCAACAGGAGCAAGACGAGGGGAGCTTCTTGGGCTTGAATGGTCGGACGTGAATTTTATGTTCGGACAGATTGAAATAAAGCAGGCGGTGTATTATCGTCCTGCAACAGGCTTATACATTGATACACCTAAGAACGACTCAAGCCGCCGCTTTATAAGACTTCCACGTGAAATAATGGACTTGCTGAAAGAATATAAGCAGGAATGGGAGCGGCTCCGCTCCCAATACGGCACAGCTTTTCCCGATACTCTGAAAATAAAGGACGGATCCGGCAAGCTCCGTGAATACAATGCGGACTTTGTTTTCTGTCAAACTAAAAATATGGGAATGCCTCACGCTCCCGATACTTTCAACAAATGGCTCACAGGAATTTGCAAAAAGAACGGTATCAAGCACGTTAATCCTCACGCTCTGCGGCATAGTGCTGCAAGTGCGCTTATTTACGGCGGTGTGGATCCTGCTTCAATAGCGAAATACTTAGGCCATACAAGTCCGCAGACCACCGAAAAGGTATATGCTCACGCATTGGAGGAGAGCAGGAACAGGAACGCCGAAATAATAGGCTCCTTTATGTTCGGGGGCAAGTCGGACAAGGAAGCAAAAAAAGAACAGATCGGGTAAAATCTGTTGTCAAAATCTCATTTTTTATATCGCTGTTGTCAATTTGTTGTCAATTTCAGAAATACAAAAAGTGAAACGCCGCTTGCGAATTTCCGCAAACGGCGTTATTACGTGGTTTTTTATGGTCTGCCCGACGGGAATTGAACCCACAGCCTTCAGAGTCGGAGTCTGACGCTCTATCCAGTTGAGCTACGGACAGTTAAACTAAATAATATTATACAACAAACTGCTCATAATTGTCAATAGATTTAAAAAAATTTCGGAGGTAAAATTATATGCCATTTTCACCAAGCACACTTGATTTTCTGTTTGAAAACAGACTGAACGACAGCAAAAGCTGGTTCAATGAACACCGTGAGGACTACAATAACTATGTAGCAAAGCCTTTCAAGGAGTTCACCGAGGCGCTCACTCCCGCAATGCAAAACATCGACAGTCTCATCTCCCACGTGCGTGTTTCCCGAATTTACAGGGACGCCAGATATGCCCGTGGCAAGTCGATTTTCAGGGAAAATATGTGGTGTACATTCAGCAGAACACACGACCTTTACAAATCCCTGCCCTCATTCTACTTTGAGATATCGGGAAACGGCTTTGACTACGGCTGTGGCTACTACATTGCAGCCACCGAGTCAATGAATGACCTACGCAGCCTTATCCTAAATGACAGCCCGTATTTCACAGCCGCCCTTGAAGCATTTGAAGCCCAAAGCACATTTGACCTTTACGGCGATATGTACAAGCGTGACAGATATCCCGCTGAAAGCGATACAAAGAAAAACTGGCTCAACCGAAAAACTATCGGCATTTCCGCCCGGAGCAAGGACTGGGAGCTTCTGTTCTCGGACAGACTTGCGGACAAGATCGCTGCTGATTTTGAGTCTGTTGCACCCATATATGACCTGTTTTTAAAAGCCGAGGAATTTTCTGCGGAGAATAAATGATTTTTGTGCCCTGCATTTCTGCGGGGCACTTTCATTCTCTGTCAAGCTTTTCAAAAAGCCTTTCGCAGCCGAGACTTATATCGGCATATGTTTCCGCAAAATTTCCTGTGTACCAAGGGTCGGCAACGTCTTTGGACAGCCCCGCAAAGGTCATCAGCTTGTAAACTTTATCGCTGCTGCCAAGAATACGCTGCATATTTCTGATGTTGGCTTTATCCATTCCGATGATGTAGTCGTAATAATCGCCGTCCGCTTTTGTGAGCTGCCTTGCACGATGGGGCACAAGGAGGATATTGTGCCTTTTCAGCTCATTTACGGTGCCGTGGTGTGGCGGGTTTCCTATCTCCTCCGTGCTTGTTGCCGCAGAGTCTATCTCAAATTGGTCGGCTGCTCCGTTTTTATTTACAATGTGCTGAAAAACGCTCTGCGCCATTGTGCTTCGGCATATGTTGCCGTGGCATACGAAAAGTATTTTTATCATTTTTATTTTCCTTTCAATTTGTTCGGCTGAATGTGAATGTAATATTGCAATTAATTTTTCAATTTGGATATTATCATCGACTTTGGTTTGTTCGTTCTTATTCTTCTGAACACACGGACAAACCTGTTACTGTTTGTCAAGCCTTTTTTAGAAAAAATTGAAAAGAAAATT
>CAMBJF010000246.1 GCA_945867875.1 uncultured Ruminococcus sp.
CTACACACTGCATATCGTCGGCAGCGTCAGATGTGTATAAGAGACAGGGGAAGAGTTGTTATACCCGTTGAAATGCGGAGAAACCTCAATATCGGCACAAGGGATTTTGTCGAGATATATTCCGAAGATGACAGGATAATCGTTAAAAAGGCAGGAGAGAACTGCATTTTCTGCGGCGGTTCGGAAAATCTTCTTATGTTCAGGGACAGATACATTTGCAGTGAATGTCTCGCTCAGCTAAAACAGTAAGGCTGATACATAATTATGCGGCGGCGGGGGCTTATATGCTGTCCCGCACCGTGGGAAAGGAGGAGTTTGTCTGGTATTTCTGAAAACGAGCGAGCTTGCGCCGGGAATGTGTATGGCAAGAGAGATAACCTTTTTTGATGCATCTGCGGGTGCGGTGGTAACTCTCAAAGCGGGCACAAAGCTCACGGATATGAACATCACTCAGATGCGTATGAGCCGTGTTGTGGCAGGCGCATTCATCGACAGCAAGAACAGCGAGACAAGAGTCATCTCCTCCATAAACAGCGAGATAAAGGAATCCGCCATAAGCAATATCCACAGCCTTGCGGACAATTTTATGGACAGCAGCAAAGGCGTTACCCAAAGCGATATCGACGCTATCGGCAACACCACCGAGGAGCTTATTGACGAGCTTGCCTCCAAAAAGGACATTCTTATAAATATTGCCGACATCAAGATGTACGACGACTATACATATCATCACAGTCTCAGCGTGGCGATAATGGCAATTGCCATCGGGCTTGAAATGGGCTATGACCGCCATAAGCTTGACGAACTGGGCATTGCGGGACTTCTCCACGACATCGGCAAAGTGTCAGTTCCCATTGAGATAATCAACAAAAAAGGCAGGCTCACCGAGGAGGAGTACAACATTGTCCGTCTCCACCCCGTTTATGCGGCGGAGCATCTTAAGTCAAGGAAGCTTGTTTCCGATGACTGCTGTGCGGGAATAATCGGTCATCACGAGAGATGGGACGGCTCGGGCTATCCTATGCATCTGAAAGGCGAGCAGATACACGAATATGCACGTATCCTTGCGGTTGCGGACGTGTATGATGCGCTTACCTCAAACCGCCCTTATCGTGTCCCAGCGCCGCCAAATGAAGCCATTGAATTTATTATGGGCGGAATGTACAGCCATTTTGATGAAAATGTGGTCAAGGCATTTCTTAGAAAGGTTGCGCCTTTCCCAACGGGTTCAAGGGTAAAGCTTTCAAACGGCGAGACCGCCTGCGTGATAAAAAACAACACCGACCAGCCGCTCCGTCCCCTTGTTGTAAGTGATAGTGGTATGGAGTATGACCTTGGCGATGCGAAAAAGAATACAAATATTGTTATAATAGGGCTTTGCGATGAAGAGACCGCAAGGCTGATACACGGATAAAACAAAGTGCTTCTGACTTAAAGGTCAGGAGCACTTTTTATTCTCTCAAAAATCATCTTCCATATATCTTCTCACCAGCACCGATGATGATATGACCGAAACTGCCGCCGCACCGATGATCGTAATGACCGCAGGCAGTTCCTTATCCCTCATCAGCAATACCGCCGCTGCAAGTGCTCCTCCGTTCACCGACAGCGGGAACAGCACTGCCGCAAGCTTTGTGGATGCTCGGATATACATAGCCGCCGATGCGTCTGCCGCATTTATACCGAATGCACAGAGCAGTGAGAAAAATGTAAGAATGCCGAAGCCTATCTTGCAAAGCACCTCTCCCACGTACATCAGCGAAAAGAAAAAGCCTATCGCTCCCGCCAAAAACGAGAGGGTCATAATAAATTTCAGAAATGTTCCCTTGTATTCTTTTTCCATTGCGCCCTCCCTTATTTTTTGCAGTTTATTCCCTGATAGCTGTTCTCACGGGCAAAGGTCTTGTCTATCTCGTTCATAACGGTAAATTTTTTCAGGCTCCAATCGGGTGCCAGAAGCACATCACGCCCGCCGTCCCCTGTTACACGCTGGATTATCAGCTCGGGCGGGAACAGCTTTATCTGCTCGCAGACAATGTGGACATACTCTTCAAGAGTAAGGGGCGTTATCTCCCCTCTCAGATACTGCTCCCCCATTGCCGTCCCACGAAGTATGTGCAGAAGATGCAGCTTTATACTGTGGAGGGGCAGCTTCGCCATTTCCTCGGCAGACTTTAGCATCATCTCAAAGCTTTCCCCGGGGAGACCGTTTATAAGGTGAACGCAGACATTGATATTTCTTGCAAAAAGTCTGTCGCAGCAGCGGAGGAAATCCGCATAGGTGTGGCAGCGGTTTATCATTGCCGCAGTTTTGTCGTGAACGGTCTGGAGACCAAGCTCAACGGTGAGATATGTCCGCTTGTTCAGGTCGTCAAGGACATCGAGCACCGAGTCGGATATGCAGTCGGGACGGGTGGAAATTGCAATTCCCACAATGTTTTCAAGCCCCAGTGCTTCCTCGGTCATAGAGCGTACTTTTTCCGCAGAGCCGTAGGTGTTCGTGCCCGCCTGAAAATAGGGAATGTACAGTCCCTCGTGCCACTTTTTGTTCATCTGCCGCTTTATAGCTTCAAACTGCTCGGTGACGGTCATAACGGGTGAGCCTGCAAATTCGCCGCTGCCCTCAAGGCAGTAGGTACAGCCACCATAGCCCTTTGTTCCGTCGATATTCGGGCAGGTAAATCCGCAGTTTAATGATATTTTCATCACCTTGCAGCCGAATCTTTTTTTCAGATAATAGCTCTGGGTGTGGTACCGCTTGTTTGTGTCCGAATACGGGAATCGGTTCATAATATCTTCCTTTCAGAGGTTTATACTAATGATACCACATTTTCGGGCAATTTGCAAGTGGGATATACTGCCGCAGTCACCCAAGCTTCTTTTCAAGCATAACCAGCCCCACATCGGGAATGCCGTTGAAAACGCAGGGCATAACGGCAATTTCGGTGTAACCAAGCTTTTTGGTAATACTAAGAACCAATTAAAAACTGTACAAAAAATCGAGCATAATCTTGCATATATGGATTATGCGAAGATTTTTTTGTCTACAGTTTTATTGGTTATTAGTATTAAATCGTCTTGCGGCAGCATTCCTTTCATTGGTGTCTATCCTGAGATAATTGCAGCCGTGTTCGACGGCATATTTCTCGTAAAACTCAACAAACGCCGTACCATAGCCGTTCCCTTTGCGGCAGGGTCAATGACAAGCGTGTGCAGGACCATTACCTGCTCCTCGGCTGTGTGGATATGCTCGTAAATCTCGCTTACGGCATCAATATCCCCTGCATTTGCTTTTCGTATCACGATGTTCATATAACTGCTCCCAATAAATTTTTCAGACATATTATACATCATTTCTGCGAAAAAGTAAACAGGCTTTTTTATCCGCAGTATGCCATTACTGTCTCTTATACACATCTCCGAGCCCACGAGACGCTACGCTATCTC
>CAMBJF010000247.1 GCA_945867875.1 uncultured Ruminococcus sp.
AAAGCAATATGAACTTCAGCAAGTCAGAGCAGAAAAAGAATTATCAGGAAATGCTTATGAATTATCTAATCTTCAGAAGCAAATAGATCTTGCTCAGAAGGATATCGATGTACAGCAAAATGTAATTAATAAAGAAAATGATCTTCTTCTACAAGCGAACAATCAACTCACAACCTTAGAGTACGAATTTAAGCAAAATATTTCTAATTCCATTGTTGCCAATAATGCCGAGATAGCCAGATTAAACACAGAATTAAAGAAACAAAATGAATATCAAACCTCCAATACACTTGTATCTCCTGTTGATGGTACTATACAGACAATTGCAGTCAAAACCGTAGGGGGAGTTGTAACCTCTGCGCAGTCGGTAATAGCAATTGTTCCTGATAATACCGAACTTATTGCAGAAGCAGAGATATTAAACAAAGATATTGGTTTCATTTATGTTGGTCAAGAAGTTTCATTAAAAATTGATGCATTTTCATTTCAAAAATATGGAACGATTAAAGGTAAGGTTATTCATATAAGTCCTAATGCTGTGGAAAATGACAGAAAAGGATTGGTATACCCTGTAAAAATAGCTATTGATGCTAATGAATTTATCGCTAATAACTCAAACGTTGATATAGTTTCCGGAATGAGTGGAACTGCTGAAATAAAACTTGATGACAGACCCATTATAGAATTTTTCTTTGAGCCAATATTTGAATATTTTGATGATAGTCTTAAGGTTAGATAAAACGTTTGTAATTATTTTGGAAGGGATTAATGACGGCTATGCAACATTTGTGATATAATGATTTTTAGCTTTTCATTTGCTGAATTACTATATGAAGCAATATAACTGCCCAGCGCATATCAGGAAAAAGTATCTATGCAATCTGCCAAAGATCTACTATACCTATTGACAAAGTAGTATATATGATGTATCATACAGTATCATATGGAAAATGGGGTGATCGTATGTCCATCAAAAAGGTTGCGGAAATTGCAGGGGTATCTGTGTCAACCGTCTCGAGAGTTCTGAGTGATCCAGATCATCGTTGCTCATCGGAAGAGGTGCGACAGAGAATATTGCAGGCTGCCCGTGAGCTCGATTATGTTCCGAACGAAGCGGCAAGGTCTCTGAAAAGTGGAAAAGCAGGGGCTAAACAGGTGTATTATATCGACATTCTGCTTACACGTGTTATTTCCGATGAAAATGATCCGTTTTTCAGCGAGATACTCCGCCTTGCCGAAATCGAGATACGGCGGAACAGCTGCATTGTTTCGAGCATATGGTACCGCAGTAATTTTTCAAACGAAAAATACTGTATGTCGGAAGATGTTGAAGGCAATGCGGCAGAGCTTTACAAGAACAGGGAGCACAGGTCTGACGGACTTATAATCATCGGAAAATGCTGTCCGAGAGCGCTTAAAGCATTGGAGAAATACGAAAAAAACATTGTATCCATAAATCGAAACTCGACTAATTATGAGGTCGATGAAGTTCTCTGCGACGGACGGAAAATAGCGCTCACAGCCATTGAGCAGCTTGTGAAATGCGGGCACAGCAAGATAGGCTATGTGGGGGACTGCCACAATGAAATGCGGTTCCTCGGATATCAGGAAGCACTGACAAAATATCGGCTTGACTCGGATATTGACTATATTTTTGATACTGTTCCCGGCGAGGAGCAGGGATATAAGGCAATGGAATATTTTCTGAAACAATCTGACCCGCCAACAGGAATATACTGTGCAAATGACATTCTGGCTCTGCGAAAAAAACTCTGTAAAAACAATCAACTGCAGAAAAATGACTTTGTGGTAAGAGCGGCTGATCAGTCGCTCTCTTTCCTTTTTCAGTATAAATTGAATACTGCCGTTTGTCAAGCCCTCGATGCAAAATATCCTGATGCAACGGAGCGCAGCGCAGTGAAATCAGGATATTTTGCGGCGGCATCAGTTCAGTCTGTCCGGATACATTATCTCAAGCTCACCGAGCACTTTGCCCCAGTCCCGAAGCGGCATTGTCCATTTTTTGGATATCTCCGCTGTTGCCAGATACAATGCTTTAAGCAGTGCTGTATCGCTCGGAAATACGCTCCTCTGCTTGTTCAGACGGCGATAGCCACTGTTAAGGCTTTCGATGGCATTGGTAGTGTATATGACCTTTCTGACCTGTGCCGAAAACTTGAATATCGGTGAGATAACGTCCCAGTTTGTATGCCAGCTTTTCATTGCATTCGGATAATCCTTCTCCCACTTTTCAGTGACCCGTTCAAGCTGCTCCAATGCTGCTTTTTCGGACGGTGCCTGATATATGGTCTTAAGGTCATTGGCAAATTCCTTCTTATTTTTTTCTCCAACATATTTCAGTGTATTTCTCACCTGATGAACAATGCAGCGCTGTAATTCTGTCTGCGGATATGCAGCAGCTGCTGCTTCTTTCATTCCGGAAAGCCCGTCGGCACATATCGCAAGAATATCCTTTACACCACGATTTTTCAGCTCATTCAGCACTCCCAGCCAATACTTTGCGCTTTTATTTTCACCGATATGTATCGATAATACTTCCTTATGACCTGTAAGACTTACTGCCGGGATAACATAAGCCGCAAGCTTTTTTATCTGACCATTGTCACGGACAGAAAAATGAACTGCATCTATGAACACGACAGGATATACTTCATCAAGAGGGCGATTCTGCCATTCTTCTATCTGGGAGATCAGCCTGTCGGTAATATCCGACACCATTCCGTCACTTACTTCAAAGCCGTAAATATCCTCAATAGTTTCGCTTATCTGACGGGTCGTCATACCTTTTGCATACAGTGAGATTATCTTCTGTTCAATGCCTGAAATGTCCTTCTGACGCTTCTGTACGACCTTCGGCTCAAAGCTTCCGTCACGATCCTGCGGGACTTCTATCTCGGTTTCACCAAAATTTCCACGTGTTTTCTTGGTTTTCTTTCCGTTACGGTAGTCGGTGTTGTCGGAGCGTTCATATGAACTGTATCCCGGGTGCTCGTCCATCTCTGCCTCAAGCATTTCCTGTATCGTTCCGCTCATCAGATCCTTGAGAGCATCCTCAATATCCTTCGCTGTCTTGATATCATACTCCTGCAGCAGTCCTGCTATGATGTTCCTCTTGCCCTCACTCATTGGCTCTCGTTTTCTTCTTCCCATAAAATTTCGTCCTCCTGTGTTATTTCTATTTTTACCACAGTTCTTTCGATTTTTACAGACTTTTTTTCATAGGGTCTTTTATGTGCAGCGGTAAAATTATATTTTGGAATTATGATGACTATGACGGCTGTCTCTTATACACATCTGACGCTGCCGACGATATGCAGTGTG
>CAMBJF010000248.1 GCA_945867875.1 uncultured Ruminococcus sp.
ACACTGCATATCGTCGGCAGCGTCAGATGTGTATAAGAGACAGTCCCAGCTGATTTACCTGTATGCGTTTTTTCATTCTGCCGCCTCCCCACAGTTAGCTTTAGTATATTAGTTTAATATAATTATATATCATTTCGCAAAAGCATTATATCATTACCTATGACGAATATAAAATATTATTTCTTTCATTTTTTTAAATTTGCTTGAACGTGTTGAAAAACGAGCGGCACTGTGTTATAATTTGAATTAATATAAATTTTTACGGAGGACGGCAAAAATGGAAATTGATTTCAGAAGCGAAAAAATAAATTATTACGGCAGAACAGATGTTAAGGAGGACGGCGTATATTGCTACTTCCCCTCAACATCTGCGGAAGTGCGTTTCAAGGGCACCGAAATATATGCAAAATTCAGTGCCGACATCGTTTGGGGAACTGCCGCTCTCGGCTATGTTATCGACGGCAGAATGGGCAGAATCCCTCTCCACAGGGACAACAACAAAAAGGAAATGACCTGTCAGATAGCAAATTCCCTTGAGCCTGACAAGGAGCACATACTTATCCTCTACAAAATGCAGGCGGCAAGCACAATTATTGCAGTAAAGGGATTTTCCTGCGACGGCGAATTTCTCCCCGCTCCCGAAAAGCCTGCACTGAAGCTTGAATATTACGGCGACAGCGTTTCCGCAGGCGAAGTGACCGAAGCCTATGATTTTGTGGGCAGATGCGACCCCGCCTCCCACGACAGTGCCTATGACAATTCCTATCTCAGCTACACCTGGCAGACCGCAAGGCTTTTGGACGCACAGCTCCATAACATCTCACAGGGCGGCATAGCCGTTTTCGATGACACGGGATATTTCCACGCTCCCAAAATGATAGGTATGGAGTCGGTATATGACAAGCTGTGCTATTTTCCCGAGGGCGGCGAGCTCACCGACTGGGATTTCTCAAAATACACTCCCGACATCGCCGTTTTTGCCCTTGGTCAGAACGATAAGCACAACGGCATCACCGACAAGGACGATATCGACATCTATGACCCCGCCACCCGAACAAAGTGGAAAGAGGGCTACAAGAAGATAGTCAAGAGTATTCATTCCCATTACGGAAACAGCACAAAATATGTTTTCCTCACCACCGTTCTTATGCACGACGCCGAGTGGGACAAGGCAATTGACGAGGTCGTAAACGAGCTTAAGGCAGAGGGCATTCCCGCCTATCATATGCTCTTCAAGCGCAACGGCGCCGCAACTCCGGGTCACCCCAGATATCAGGAGCACAAGGAAATGGCAGAAGAGCTTGCAGCATTCCTCAGAGGGATAATGTAATGGCAGATGCGATATACAGCATTGATTTTACCGTGCTTGAATTTATCCACGAGCATCTGAGCTGCGGCTTTATGGACGTGCTGATGAAAATATTCACCTATGCGGGAAACGGAGGTGCGGTGTGGATAGCTCTGACCCTTATCCTCCTTTTCACAAAGAAACACCGCAGGCTTGGGATAGCAATGGCAATAGGACTTGTGAGCTGTCTTGTTATCGGGAATCTTCTTATGAAAAATCTAATTGCCCGTGACAGACCGTTTATAGCCCGCCCCGAAATACTCCTTGCAATATCGCCGCCCTCGGGATATTCCTTCCCCTCAGGTCATTCATTCTCGTCATTCGTCTCCGCCGCAATACTTGCCCGATACAGCTCAAAAGCGGCAGTCATAGCAATTCCCTCAGCAGTGCTCATAGCCTTTTCGAGACTGTATTTTTCCGTTCACTTTCCGACAGATGTGCTCTGCGGAACAGCCCTCGGGATCATAACGGGGCTTGTGGTTTATAGGCTCGTGATGACGAAGCAAAATAATGCTGCACTTGAAAACAAGTAAAAAGACTTTTTAAAACATCTGCACAAATAAACACAGAGGTAAAAGTTTCGTCCACCTTTTCAAAGACGGCGGGTTTCCAAAGAGCAAAGCCCTGTTCGCCCTTCCGCAATAGTAAACAAAGTTTACTGCGAAATCCCCTTTTAACGGTACGAACTTGCTAAACCTCCCAAACGTTCCGGTGGAACGTTTGGGCTGTCTCTTATACACATCTGACGCTGCCGACGATATGCATATCGTCGGCAGCGTCAGATGTGTATAAGAGACAGCGCTTAAATTTTTATATCATAGACAAAAAACCACAGAGTAACATTTTAAATCACTCCGTGGTTTTTTATTTTTTCTTCCCGACCTTCGGCGCAGGCAGCTCATCATACATACCATTGAACAGCCTGCACAAAAGCTCCCTGTCATCTGTATTTTCCACAAGTATCATCGGCTTTGCGCCCTCATATGGCAGCTCTCTCGGTGCATTTAGGAGCAGTCTTTCCGCCGCCGCAACAGGCTTAATACTAATAACCAATAAAACTGTAGACAAAAAATCTTCGCATAATCCATATATGCAAGATTATGCTCGATTTTTTGTACAGTTTTTAATTGGTTCTTAGTATTACCAGCAGCCTGTCATCACAGATATATGCCGCAATTTTTCCACGGTAATATATGATATATTCACCCATCATAGCCCTGTGGGAAATGTCATCAAGGCCCGATAAATTGTCGAGGATATATTCAAGATAAGACCTGCTTGATGCCATAAAAACTCCTTACTTTAAGATTGCCCTTACAATAAGCCCGATAATTATGAGCCATATTATAATGACAGGCAGTGCGTAATACCACCGCTTTTTCAGGCACACCTTTCCCTCCGCCGCCTTTATCCGACACTCCGCCATAACATCGGCAGGGATAAGCTTCACCGCCAGCGCAATAAGCCCCAAAAGTATCAGCACATCATCAAGAAACCCCAGCACAGGAATAAAATCAGGGATAAGGTCAACTGGAGAAAGGGCATATCCCAGCGCCAGACCCGCCGCAATTTTCGCCATTACAGGGGTGTCCTTGTGCCCCAGCGCCATAAACACAGCAGGGATATTTTCTTTGAGCAGCGCAGCCCTCTGTTTAAGGCTCAGCTTTTCCGAAACAGGCTCCCCGTATTTCTCCCACTCTGCACATACCTTTGAACAGGAAATTTCAGCACCGTACCATTTGCGCTTGTCGTCCTCGAAATTGACCTCAGCCATAACAGTCGGCTTTCCGTTCTTTTCGGCCACAGCAAAGGAAAAAATATCAATGTCACCGCCGCCGCAAAGTTTTTCTGTGAAAGCTTCGTATTCGCTTTTGTAAAGTGCCCTGTCCTTTTCTTTTTTTACGGTGTTGTCCTTCAGATTTACATACGGTATCCCACGGAGCACTGCCGAGCTTACGGCAAAATCATAAAGCGTTACCCAAAG
>CAMBJF010000249.1 GCA_945867875.1 uncultured Ruminococcus sp.
AGGTATATATACTAATGTATAAATATAAAGGAGTAAATAGTTATGAACAAGAATCTCAGAAAAGCTATCATCGCAGGAAACTGGAAGATGAACAAGACCCGTCCCGAGGCTAAGGCACTCCTCGAGGCTATCAAGCCCCTGGTTGCAAATGCAGAGGGCAAGATCGAAGTTATCGCCTGCGTTCCTTTCACAAACCTTGAAACTGCTATCAACACCACAGCAGGTTCCAACGTAAAGATCGGCGCAGAGAACGTTCACTTTGAGAAGAGCGGCGCATTCACAGGCGAAATTTCCGCTGATATGCTCACAGAGCTCGGCGTTGAGTACGTTGTTATCGGTCACTCTGAGAGAAGACAGTACTTCGGCGAGACTGATGAGACCGTTAACAAGAGAACAAAGGCTGCTCTTGAAGCAGGTCTCAAGCCTATCGTTTGCGTAGGCGAGCTTCTCTGGGAAAGAGAGAGCGGCATCACTGAGGAAGTTATCTCCCGTCAGATAAAGCTTGACCTCCAGGGCGTTTCCGCTGACGACATCAAGAAGACTGTTATCGCTTACGAGCCTGTTTGGGCTATCGGTACAGGCAAGACTGCTACCGCAGATCAGGCTGAAGAGGTTTGCGGATTCATCAGAAGCGTTCTCGCAAAGCTTTATGATTCTTCCGTTGCTGACGCTGTTACAATTCAGTATGGCGGCTCTATGAATGCTAAGAACTGCGCTGAGCTCCTTGCTAAGCCCAATGTTGACGGCGGTCTTATCGGCGGCGCTTCCCTCAAGGCTGAGGACTTCAACACAATTGTTCAGGCAGCTGTAAACGGCTGATAAACACGGCTACTCGCTGCGACAGGGCAAAATGTTCTGCCGCAGCTTTTCGTGATACCACAAAACAGAAAGGAAAGTAAACTATGAGCAAAAAACCTGTTGTATTAATGGTTCTCGACGGCTACGGCCTCAATGACAGAACTGAGGGCAACGCTATCGCCCTTGCAAATACACCCGTTATGGACAAGCTTATGAAAGAGTGCCCCTTTGTAAAGGGCAACGCTTCCGGTCTTGCAGTAGGTCTCCCCGACGGACAGATGGGCAACTCCGAGGTTGGCCATATGAACATCGGCGCAGGCAGAATCATCTATCAGGACCTTACAAGAATTACCAAGGACATTGAGGACGGCACTTTCTATAACAATGAAGTGCTTCTCAAGGCTATGGAAAACTGCAAGAAGAATGACTCCGACCTCCATCTCTGGGGACTTCTCTCCGACGGCGGCGTTCACAGCCACATCACTCACCTTTACGGTCTTCTTGAAATGGCAAAGCGTCAGGGCCTCACCAAGGTATATGTTCACGCATTCCTCGACGGAAGAGACACACCTCCCGCATCGGGCAAGGATTATATCGAGCAGCTCGAAGCTAAGATGAAAGAGATCGGCGTAGGCAAGGTAGCATCTCTCAGCGGACGTTACTATGCAATGGACCGTGACAACAACTGGGACAGAGTTCAGAAGGCTTATGATTCTCTCGTTGCAGGCGAGGGCGTTATGGCTGAAAACGCTGTTAAGGCAATGGAAGATTCCTATGCAAACGGCGTTACAGATGAGTTTGTTCTCCCCACAGTCATCACCGAGAACGACAAGCCCGTTTCCCTTGTAAAGCCTAATGATTCCGTTATCTTCTTCAACTTCCGTCCCGACAGAGCAAGAGAGATAACCCGTGCATTCTGCGATGACAAATTCACAGGCTTTGAAAGAAAGGGCGGCTTCCTCCCCCTCACATATGTATGCTTCAAGGATTACGACGAGTCTATCCCCAACAAGCTGGTTGCATTCAAGAAGGAAGAGATCAAGAACACTCTCGGCGAATATCTCGCAAAGAACGGCAAGAAGCAGCTCCGTCTTGCTGAGACAGAGAAATATGCTCACGTAACATTCTTCTTCAACGGCGGCATCGAAACTCCCAACGTAGATGAGGCACGTATTCTCGTAAATTCCCCCAAGGTCGCAACCTATGACCTCCAGCCCGAAATGAGCGCTCCCGAGGTAGGCGTTGACCTTGTTGACGCTATCAAGTCCGACAAGTATGATGTTATCATCATCAACTTTGCTAACCCCGATATGGTAGGTCACACAGGCGTTATCCCCGCTGCTATCAAGGCAGTTGAGAAGATAGACGAGCTGGTAGGCAGAGCTGTTGACGCTGTTAAGGAAATTGGCGGCGTGCTCTTCATCTGCGCAGACCACGGCAATGCCGAGAAGATGATAGATTACGAGACAGGCGAGCCTCACACTGCTCACACCACAAATCCCGTTCCCTTTATCCTCGTAAACTATGATGAGGGCGTTAAGCTCAGAGAGGGCGGCTGCCTTGCAGACATCGCACCCACTCTCCTTGAAATTATGGGTCTTCCCCAGCCTGCCGAAATGACAGGAAAGTCCCTTATCGTAAGATAAGCTCATACAAACACTTCCGCCCCGCAGATAATTTCTGCGGGGCGTTTTTTAACAGCCTTTTATTTTATCAAGAGTATTTTTTTCAAGTCTCGAAACCTGAGCTTGTGATATGCCTATCTCACGGGCGACCTCCATTTGTGTATGACCACGGAGAAAGCGAAGGTACAGTATTTTCTTTTCACGTTCATTCAGCGAAACAAGTGCTTCCTTAAATGAAAGCTCATCAATCCACCCGTCGGAATCATTTCCGTCGCCTATCTGGTCAAGAACATACAGCGTGTCCCCTGCATCTGAATAAACGGGCTCATAAAGTGAAACAGGGTCGGAAATGCTTTCAAGCGCCGTCACCACATCAGTCTTTGGCACACCCAGCTCCGCCGCAATTTCCGTAATGTCAGGCTCACGGCTCAGCTTTGCAGTAAGCATCTCCTTCGCCTGCATCGCACGATACGCCAGGTCACGGAGACTTCGGGATATTCGGATAGGGGTGTTATCTCGAAGATAACGCTTTAGCTCACCTGATATCATTGGAACAGCATAAGTAGAAAATCTGACATCAAGCTCAGTATTGAAATTGTCGATTGCCTTGATAAGACCGATACAGCCCACCTGAAACAGGTCATCTGGATTTTCTCCCCGACCCATAAATTTCTGGATAACGCTTAGCACCAGCCTGAGATTACCGCTTATGAGTTTTTCCCTTGCCTGCTTATCCCCCGCCCTGCATTTTTTTAGAAGCTCTATTTTTTCTGATTCTTTTAAAACCGCAAGTCCCGATGTATCAACGCCGCTGATATCCACCTTGTTATAGTACATAAAATATCCCGCCTTTGCGATAATCTGTTAAAATTATTGTCGCTGAGG
>CAMBJF010000250.1 GCA_945867875.1 uncultured Ruminococcus sp.
TACCTATTCCGCTTAATTCATAGGTTATTGCTTCGGCTTTCTGATTTTCACTGTCAAAATAGAACTCAATTGCAGGATCGTACATCAGATCGCCGTTCTGAGTATAGGTGTGTGCAATAAATACAACATCACCATTTCGTTCAATGCAAAGAGGTTCTATTCCCTCCCCTGCTTCATATTTGCAGTAGAATTCTGTGCTGTATTGAAGAGCCGGGCATATATCCACAAGTGCAGCATAAAGCTCAGAGCTTCTGTCCTGCTCCTGTGTGTTAACCTCGATAGAAGAAAGCTGAGCATTGACCTCTTCAAGTCTTTTTTCTTTGTCTGCAAGCTCCTGCTCCTGAGGAAATACAGCATCGGCGGCAGCCTTTGCTTGCTCAATATCTGCACATATAGCCTGTAGTCTTTCCTCCTCTTTCATCAGAGTAATACCGATACTGTTAATAACGTTGTCAAGCCTGATAATATTTCCTCCTGCCTTGACATTGGAATCCATATTAAGCTCACCATAATGGTTGGTTTCATTTTTCAGATTGACCTTGATTTTCTTGCTTAGAGTGTCAAGGAAAGCTGTCATCTCAAAGCCTCTATACGTGCCTATATGAGACTCCTTACCCTGCAATATGTCCTTATTATCAAGAATAGCCTGACGTATAGCTTCTCCTGCTGCATCTTTTTCGTGATACTTCTTATCACCTACCGTAATCGGATAATAGTTCTTTCCGTCATCATTCTTTAGGGGATGTTCTTTTTCAGCAAACTCCACATCTTTTTTCAGCTTGTCAATATAAGCCTCCTTGACCGACTTTTCACGTGGAAGTATTGTATATGCTTTATCCTGAACAGCATATTTCTGAGAAAGGAAAGAGGACTTTAATACATTAAGCTTAGTTATTTCAGTCTCAAGATCAATTTTCTCCTTGATAAGGGGATTTCTGCTTTTAAAGCCGCTATGAAGAATAACGGTCTTCCCGAAGAGGGGGCAGGCATTTTCCACGGCAATTTCTGGTACGACTGCGCAAGGTCGGCGGCGGAGTTCTTTATTGAAAAGGGGCTGCCCCAGGCGGTAATATGCGCCAATGACCACATGGCGATCTCCCTCTGCTCCGAGTTTGAAAAAAGGGGAGTGCGTGTTCCCGAGGATATCTGCATTTCGGGATGCGACTGTATGGATGAGGGCAAGATCTTCTTTCCCCGTATCTTCACCATAGAAAGAAACGTTTCGGACGCTGCTTTTTCTGCGATATCGCTTATTGACGATCTGCTCAAGGGAAAAAAGCGTGAAAGGAAGATCGTTCTTCCCACTCGAAATATTTATAAATATTCCTGCGGCTGCAGCAAGGGAACACTCAGAGACGAATGTATCCAGAGAAATGATGTGCTGTCAAATACCCGTGTTTTCAGATATCATATCTATGATACTGAAGCTGCAATGCTTGAAATGAACAGAGTCTCGGATATCAGTCAGATCGCAGACACTTTCGGAAGATACTGCTGTAATTTCGGCGGCTTTGAAAAGTTTTTCCTGTTTGCATACTGCAATGAACAGGGAGAGCCTTCTTATGAGACTGCATTTGACTCTCCCACAGATCAGACTGTTCCCGCAATATGGATGGACCGGTATGGCACCTCCGAGCGGCCCAAGGGTATCTGCCCCATTACGGAGTTTCTTCCCCACGAAGCGGGTGATGAACCGGTCTGCTACTATATTTCACACATCCATTTCGGCAGCCATTGCTTCGGCTACAGTGCAATAAAAATGATCTCCACCGATCCCTTCAACGAGTTTTATAATATCTGGCTTTTAAATATCGCAGTTTCCCTCGAGTCGCTGCTCCACAAAAACAATATTCATCAGCTTATGAGAGAGCTTGAAAGCGAAAGTATTCACGACAAGCTTACAGGTATGCTTAACAGGCGTGGATTTGAAAAAAATATCAGGCTGCTTTTGATAAGGCAAGGAAGCAGTCCTGCTCTGTGGCTGCATTTGTGATAGATATGGATAAGCTCAAGCAAATAAATGATGTTTACGGTCACACCGAGGGCGATTTTGCCATCAAGACCCTGGGACGCATCATCTCGGACTGCTGCACCGAAAATGAGATAGCAGGCAGGACAGGCGGCGATGAATTTTACGTTTTCGCTTTTGGCTATTCCGAAGAAAAAGCAAAACAATTTGAAAAGCGCTTTTACGATGCTCTCGATGCTTTCAACCGTTCCTTAAACAAGCCTTACGATCTTTACGCCAGCATCGGAATATATATGGCAGATATCTCGTTCCATGCCTCACCCGAGGATTATTTAAAGCAGGCTGATGAAAGAATGTACACCATGAAGCGTGAACACAAGAAGAGATCTGCAGAAAAAAATAATTCCGATCCGGCGGCAATAATACGTCCGCTCCGTGTCAGATCCCCTTGTGGGGCATAATCCCCACCTGCAAATCTTTTGAAGTGAGTGCAAAAAAACACACTGCATAAAAACTGTGCAGTGTGATTTATACTAATCTTTGATCGTTCTATAGATAAAGCCGACAGATGAAATAATCACATTATAGGAAGGTGACCGCAGCAAGGCTTGCCGCCTTGCAAGGGAGCGCTGACTTATACGGCGGCAGATGACGAATGTGATTATTTCAGCCGAGGATCCGGCTATAGGTTGATTGAAGATCGGTATTATTATGAAAAACGTTCGGAAGTCTGGAAAGTCCTGTAAAGCTTCTTGTATTCGGAAGGAGTACAGCCGTTGATGTTTTTGAATACTCGGTTGAAGGTCGTGAGGCTGGCAAAGCCTACCTGCATAGCCACATCGGTTATGGAGCTGCCGCTTTCGAGCAGAAGAAGCTCAGCGGCTTTTATCCTGCGGCGGTTCAGGAAGTTGATAAAGGTTGTGCTGCTGTACTTTTTGAATATCCTTGAAAAATGATAAGGGCTGTATCCTGCGATATCGGCAAGCTTTTCAAGAGTGATATCGTTTGCGTAATTCTGCTCAATATATTTGAGAATAAGGTTGAATTTGTCAACATATTTTCCGCCGTCATCATACTTTATCTCGCTCAGCTGATACTCCTTTATCCTCGTAAGGAGAGTCACCAGCTTTATGTAGATATACACCTCGGTAATGTCGGTGAAATTAGAATATAAAACATATATCTCCTCAAGAATATGGTTCATGGATTTAAGAAATTCCTTGTCATAATCCGAATTTATCAGCACAGGCTCGGAAAGGACGGAATATAGCTCCGACAGCTGTCTCTTATACACATCTCCGAGCCCACGAGACGCTACGCTATCT
>CAMBJF010000251.1 GCA_945867875.1 uncultured Ruminococcus sp.
GATAGCGTAGCGTCTCGTGGGCTCGGAGATGTGTATAAGAGACAGCATTGATACCATTGGCTACGTTGAAAAGGTCGACCCCGAGGTCGGCGAGGCTATGGCTAAGGAGCTTGCACGCCAGAAGAGAAATCTTGAGCTTATCGCCAGCGAAAACATCGTTTCTCCCGCAGTAATGGCTGCAATGGGCAGCGTTCTCACAAACAAGTACGCTGAGGGCTACCCCGGAAAGAGATACTACGGCGGCTGTCAGGACGTTGATATCGTTGAGACTATCGCTATAGAAAGAGCCAAGAAGCTTTTCGGCGCAAATTTTGCAAATGTTCAGCCCCACTCAGGCGCACAGGCAAATACTGCCGTTTATGTTGCCCTCCTCCAGCCCGGCGACACTGTTCTCGGAATGAGCCTTGCTGACGGCGGACATCTTACTCACGGCTCACCCGTAAATATTTCCGGAAAATACTTCAACTTCGTTTCCTACGGTCTTGATGATGAGACCGAGACTATCAACTATGACACCGTTCAGAAGCTTGCAGAGGAGCATAAGCCCAAGCTTATCGTTGCAGGTGCTTCCGCATATCCCAGAGCTATCGACTTTGAGAGACTTTCTCAGATCGCAAAGTCCGTCGGCGCATATCTTATGGTTGATATGGCTCACATCGCAGGACTTGTTGCCGCAGGTATGCATCAGTCTCCCGTTCCCTATGCCGACATCGTTACAACCACCACTCACAAGACCCTGAGAGGCCCCAGAGGCGGTCTTATCCTCACAAATGACGAGGCTCTTGCAAAGAAGATAAACTCCGCTATATTCCCCGGCACACAGGGCGGACCCCTTATGCACGTTATCGCAGGCAAGGCTGTTTGCTTCGGCGAGGCTCTTAAGCCCGAGTTCAAGGACTACGGCAGACGCATCGTTGAGAATGCACAGGCTCTTGCAAAGGGACTCCTTGACAGAGGCTTCAACCTCGTTTCAGGCGGCACTGACAACCACCTTATGCTGGTTGACCTCCGTCCTTTCCACATCACAGGCAAGGAGCTGGAGAACCGTCTTGATGAGGTTTACATCACCGTTAACAAGAACGCTATCCACAACGACCCCGAAAAGCCTTTCGTGACCAGCGGCATCAGAATCGGTACTCCCGCAGTTACCACAAGAGGTCTCGGCGTTGAGGAAATGGAAAAGATCGCAGAGTACATTTACCTCTGTGCTACCGATTTCGAGAACAGCGCCGATGCTATCCGTGCAGGCGTTACAGAGATCTGCAAGAAGTTCCCTCTTTATGAGTAATATTTCTTAGTGTAAATTTTTAGGCGGGAGGCGTTTGTTTCCCGCCTTTTTTGTAAACTGATATGCAGGAGGAAAGCTTATGGAATACAGAAGATTTGAAAATACCGTTATCGCAAGGATAGACAGGGGCGAGGAGATACTTGAAAGCCTGAAAAAGATAGCACTGAAAGAAAACATAAGGCTTGCGAATATAAATGCTCTTGGAGCGGTGAATGATTTTACCGTTGGCGTTTTCAAAACAGCGGAAAAGAAGTATTATTCCAATGATTTCAAGGGCGATTTTGAGATAGTTTCCCTTACCGGCACCATAAGCACTATGAACGGCGAATATTACGCCCACATTCATATGAGTGCGGGAAATGACAGGGGAGAGGTGTTCGGCGGACATCTTAACAGAGCTGTTGTCAGTGCCACCTGCGAAATGGTCATAACCGTAATTGACGAAGTTGTTGAGCGGAAATTCAATGAGGATATCGGATTTAATCTGTTCGATTTTCGGGGTTGATTTTGTGATAGATACTATTCTTTGGGACGTTGACGGAACTCTCCTTGACTTTCACGCAGCGGAATATGCGGCGGTAAAAAGCCTGTTTGCCGAATTTGGTTACGGTGAATGCAGTGATGATATGATAGCAAGATATTCTGAGATAAACGACAGCTTCTGGAAAAGGCTTGAACGTGGTGAGATAACCAAAACACAGGTGCTTGTAGGAAGATTTGAACAATTTTTCTCGGAATACGGCATCAGCACCGAGCGTGTCCGTGAATTTAACGAAAAATACCAGCCCCGTCTCGGCGACACTATCGTTTACTGCGATGACAGCTATAACATTGTGAAAAGTCTGAAAGGAAAGGTACGGCAGTATGCCGTATCAAACGGAACAGTCGCCGCACAGACCAAAAAGATGAAGCTGTCTGGCTTTGGCGAGCTTCTTGACGGCGTTTTCCTTTCGGAGAATATCGGCAGCGAAAAGCCGAATGTTGGTTTCTTTGAAAAGGTATTTGAGGAAATACAGCCTGTTGACAAAAGCAAAACTGTTATCGTGGGAGACTCCCTTACAAGCGATATGCAGGGCGGCATAAATGCGGGTATAAAAACCTGTCTGTATGCCCCGAATGGAATGTGTGTACCCAAAAATATGAACATTGACTATATAATAAAGGATCTCTGCGAAATTTTCGACATCATCAAGTTTTGACTATAATATAAAGTGAGGACAAATTTATGAAAACGCCGATTTTTTCAGTAATTATCCCCGCACACAACGAAGAAAAATACATCGGCAAATGCCTTGAAGCAATAAAAAAAGCATCTGCACCTTTGGCCGCAGAAGATGTTCAGATAATAGTTTCCGCAAACCGCTGCACGGACAGTACGGCAGATATCGCCAGAAGCTATGGTGCTGAGGTGTGCGAAAACGAGGTCAGGAGCATAAGCGGCGTGAGAAATTCGGGGGCGGCGCTCGCAAAAGGGGACATAATTGTTTTTATCGATGCCGACAGCCTGATGTCCGAGGGGGCACTATCGGAAATAAAGGAAATGCTTTCATCGGGGGCTTTTATCGGCGGCGGCACACGGGCAAAATTTGACCGTATGTCCCTTGGGATAATCGTCAGCTTGGCGTATGTCGCAACGAAGCTCATACCTATAATGAAAAAGCACAAGGCGGCGCTGATGGGCGGAATGTTCTGGTGCTTCCGCAGTGATTTTGAGGGGCTTGGGGGCTTTGACGAAAACCTTGTGAGCCTTGAGGATATGGACTTTGCCATACGTCTGAAAAACCTTGGCGATGAACGGGGTATGAAATACGGCGTTCTGAAAAGGTCGTTCATCACCACATCAAGCAGGAAATTTGATGAGTTCGGGGACTGGTATCTTGTTAAAAACCGTGAGCTTACAAAGGCAATTTTTACGGGAAAGGACCGTGAGGCGGCAGATAAGTTTTACTATGATGTGAGGAAATAAAAAAGCTGCACCGAAAGCACATAGCTTTCGGTGC
>CAMBJF010000252.1 GCA_945867875.1 uncultured Ruminococcus sp.
GATCTGTTCAAATTCTTCGGGAGATACCGAAATATTATGAGAAAGAAGCTGTTTCTTTCCGATTACTACCGTTTCTTCCGCAACAAGCTCCATTTCTCTCAAAGGCTGTAATTCTGCCGAAAGACGCTCCTTTTCGTGCTGTATCTCCTTGTATTCTTCCACAGCGAAACTTACGCCCCTGGACTTCTTAGGCTCGGAAATGATAAATCCGTGTTCCTCGCATATCTTTCTGAACACAAGGTATTCCGACTGCCGCCACCTTGCAATAGCGTTCTTTCCGCTGCCAAATCCCATTTCTTTCAGTGCCTGTGCAATGCCGTTCTGGGTATCGACTCCACGCTTGTAATGTCCCACAGGAATGTAGTCAATGTGCAGATGTGGCGTTTTCTCGTCAAGATGAATGACCGCATTGAAAACGTAAAGGTTCGGGTTACGCTCGCAGAATCCTTTCATATACTCGCACAGACAGACAACAGCAATCTCTCCGTCAGCCGTTCCAACGCCCGTATCTTCCATAGTTCCGACCTGGATAAGGCACTCATAGAAGCTCTTGCGTTTGTCGGGTGATGTCAGCTTTGTTTCGGTAACAGGCTGCCCGAACTGATATTCAAAGTAGTCGGTCTTGATTTTCCTGTCACTCCGCTTCTGCTTTGCATTGTAACGCTCAACGGCAGCGGAAAACAGCTTGTCATACGCTTCTCCGATAGGTTCACGAACAAATACTATATTATTTTTTGTTCGTGCAGGGTCGGTGTTCTTGGTGTGGAAAGCTCTGTTGTTGTGTCCGATGCTGCCCTTTCCCTGGCAGATAGAAATTGTTCTTGCTCTCATTCGATAAATTTTCCTCCTAATCATTATAAAAGACTTGACAATCTACCAAAAGGTGTGATATAATACATTTAATCACAAAAATCTCTTATAGTAGATTACCTTGAGGTATATTATAATCCGTTATAGTGCATTTGTCAATATACAAAAGACATTTTCGTGAGTTTTACTAACTTTAGGAGGATATTTTTATGTTTTATGACCAACTGCTAAAAATCTGCAAGGAGAGAAACGTTAAGCCAACGCCCCTTATCAAATCCCTGGGACTTAGTGCAGGCAATCTCAAACGTTGGCAGGAGGGAGCAACGGTAAATTCGGATATACTTATGATGCTGTCCGATTATTTCGGCGTTCCCGTTGATTACTTCTTTGAGGACTATTCCGATAACAGCGGTGATCCTGCCGAGAAGCTGGAAGGCAACTCTATGAGCAAGGTGTATAACGTTCTGAAAGCTCACCCCGACCATATCGCAAGTATGCTGTCGGGACAGATGCCGTCTGGAGCCGATCTTCTCAGAATTGCCGAATACCTTAATTACTCTGTGGACGCTCTTGTGCCTGAAAGTGTATCTGTGGGAAATGCGAAAACAGAAGATTCGCTGCTCAGTCACATTCCGCCTAAGGATATGGTTCTTAACATTATGACAAAGCTGGCGGCAAGCGAGGAGTACAATTACCTGCAGGTGAGCATTTCCAAGATTGTGATTTCCAACCTTGCGAGGAAAAACATACAAAAGAGCAAACTTGAAAGTCTGCTGCTTTCCAAGAAAAAGCTGGACGAGCTTTTTGACAACAACGTTGACCCTGCCAAGGCAACGGGATTTAACATTTCCGACCTGGTGCGCATTTCCGAAGCTTTTGACCTGAGCTATGATTTTATGTTCACAGGCGAGAACAGGTGACAACGACAACAGCCCTGCTGCATTTTCGGTACAATGCAGCAGGGCTGTTTTTCTGCCTGCAAGCAGGCAAATCGGCGGCGTAGCCGCGCGGAATACTTACGCCCGGCGTAAGTAACGCCATAGTACTTATGACATATCCCCCAAAACGTCTGCGGACATTTTGAGGGATATATCATAAGTACAGGCGCTCTCCGAGGGGGGAAACGGAAAAAATAATCAATGTAATTTAATTCAAATTATTTGATTATTATCTCTTTTTGTGATATAATTAAATAAGTAGTTGTAAAATATCTGTTTATAGTTTTTATTGTCCTGATTTTTGGACAATACCTGTGATATAATAGGATAAGAGGATAAATTATGTGTTCAAATGTGTATTTTAGTATTGATGAAAATATTAGAATGGATGTGAAAAAATGTTAAGAAGGATAATTACAAGATTATCAGCTTTAGCAATTTCGACGGGAGTATTGTTTTCAATACATATTCCAATTTCTGCAGAAAGCAGTAATGTTGCTGTTATAGGAAAGTTGTATGAGCTCGATAAAAAGAGTAACTATGAAATATCCTCTGCAGATAGTTATTTATCTACCGCTGATACAGATACATATGGTGAATTTCTGCTGAATGGAAATGTAATATCATCTGCCGAAAAAAACGGTGTTCCTGCGTATGAGGTTGAAGACGGGACTTTGTCGCTGTTTTACAAATATGACGATTCTCTGCTTAATGCAGACATCGACTCATGGCACTTAGTTAGCGATGATACTGAAAAAATTAACGGCGAAGATATGGGCGGTGCTATTCAGAAGGGTGCTCTTTGGCTTCAGACTTCTATGGATAGATTGAATTGGACGGATGCAGTATTCCTGACAAATGTGTTTGGTAATACGCCGACCTGTTCAGATCCTTTTTATACAGCAAAGGATATTGAGCTTATTAATGGCTGTTATTACAAGGTCATAGTTGTCTATGAAACTCGTATCCGAACGGAAAACAGCAATTTCTTGTTTATTAACACGGACAAATTTGATTATAAGAAATATGCTGAGGTCTATGAGTTTTTCGCATATGCAGATACAACCGAACAGGGGAAAATCGACTATTCGCAGACCTACAACATTGGTTCAAAAGTTCGTGTCAAAGAATTTGACGGCTACTACGGAAAAGAGAATATAAGCAAGGACGATATTCATTACGGCTGGGATCTTGGTAACTTCTTTGTTAGCGGATATACAGACAAGCGTATAAATGATAACGGCGAAGTGGTTTTTCTGAAAAATCTAGGAGATAAGGTTACACTTTGGTTCAATCTTTCCCAGAATATAAATGCTTTGAATGGTAACAGCAAGCTGACAATAACAAATGACAGTGAAGGTTACGATCAGTACTTTGAAACACCAAAAACAGATTTTGGTAAAGGCGCATTGATAATCCGTTACAC
>CAMBJF010000253.1 GCA_945867875.1 uncultured Ruminococcus sp.
ATATAATCGAGGGCATTGTTATCGGTATTCTCATACTCCTTATCGCAGGAATGCTCTTTTTGTACTTTTCATTCAGCGGCAACGGAGCCGCACCCAACATTTTCGGCTACACATTTTACCACACAAAAGCCGTGAAAATGGAGCCCAAGATTCCTCAGAACACCGTTGTTATCGGCAAAACGGGCGATCTTGACAACATCAAGGTGGGCAGCGTGGTCATCTGTCAGATAGGCGAGGACACCGTGCTTACCAGAGTTGTGCAGCTTGTAAGCGAAAACGGCGAGATGTCCTATGTGGTAAAGTTCGACACAGCTCCAGCAAATGACACCTTCAAAATACCCGCCGAGAATGTCATTGCAAGAGCCACCAGCCAGAGCAGTGCTTTCGGCTCAGTGCTGAATTTTGCGACCTCCACCTTCGGCATAATGCTTGTAATAATTATCCCCAGCCTTATCATAATCATATTCCAGGTGGTAAGAATAATCAATGTAAAGCGCCACGAGGAAGAGGCTGTATCCCTCGATGAGCTTGACGAGATAATGACCGCCGATGAGGACAACAGTCAGGATTTCTTCTTTGAAGAGCCTGCATCATTCACAACTCCCGCACCAGCTCCCGAGCCCGAGCCTGTGCAGGAAAGATCTGTCCTCAGCGTTGACAAGAACGGCAAAGCAGGTCTCACCGCAGTCCGTGATGAGGGCACTCCCCTGTTTACATACGAGGGCTATACCGATAAAAAGGGCGGCACTAACGTCAAAAAGGGTGCATCTGTCGTAAAGCCCGTAAAAACTCCCCACGCCGACAATTTCTTCTCCGAATATGCATCGGAAGATGAAAAGAAGCCCTTGTATGAGAGCAAACCCGCAGAAGATACGGCAGCTCCCGCATTTATGAGCGATGTTATCCCACAAAAAATTGCCGAGACAGCCGCAAATTCCGAAATTCCCCCAGCTGAACAGGCTGAGGAAGTCAAGGCGTATGAGCCTAAGGCAGTCCGTGAGGATAAGATAGTAAGGGAAGCCAAGAATATCCCCGAGCAGGCAGTTATCCCCAAGGAAAAGCTTGCTCCCCCGAAAAAGAAGAACAACAGCAAGGCAATAAGCGAGCTTATGAGCATAATTGATGCAGAGGAGTCAAAGCTGAAAAAATGAGTTATATGAAAATAGCCCTTGACGAGGCGTACAAGGGCATAAGAAACGGTGACGGCGGTCCATTCGGAGCGGTCATTGTGAGAAACGACGAGGTCATCGGACAGGGACACAACAAGGTCCTTGCAGACCACGACCCCACAATGCACGGCGAGGTGGCAGCCATAAGGAACGCCTGCTCAAACATCGGCACACACAGCCTGAAGGGCTGCACCCTTTACACCACCGCATACCCCTGCCCTATGTGTATGAGCGCCGCTCTGTGGGCGGGAATTGAGAAGATAGTTTACGGCTGCACAGTAAACGACACCGCAGACATCGGCTTCAAGGACGATGATTTCTACGAAGCCATAAAAAGCGGTGAACCCATTCCTCTTGAATGTGATGACAGAGATGAATGCCTTGAGCTTTTTAAGGAATATAACGGGCTGAGGGCACAGAGATATTGATTCATAAGCGGCAGACTTTTTACGGGTCTGCCGTTATTTTTTATGCATATTCACACAAAAATCCCCGTGAGAATATTCTCACGGGGACATTTCATTTTATGCAGTCAATAAATCAAACCTGGCTGTTGTTATCGAGGAAGTCCATAACATCATCAACGGTTGTGAATGCGAGAGATGTGCAGGTATCAGCACAGCCGTAGTAGATGCAGATTCTGCCTGTGTCAGCGTCAACGAGGTTAGCGCAGGGGAATGTAACTGCGTCAGTATCACCAACGAGCTCATAGTACTCCTGAGGGCTGAGGAGGTAGGAAGCGCCTCTCTTAAGAACCTTCCAAGGCTCGTCCTTATCGAGGAGAGCTGCGGAGAAGCTGTAAACATAGCCGTTGCAGGAAGTAAGAACGCCGTGGTAGAAAATGAGCCAGCCGCGATCAGTCTCTATAGGAATAGGACCTGCGCCCATCTTGGTGGATTCCCAACCCTTGGAGGGACCCATTACGTGTCTGTGCTTGCCCCAGAATGTGAGGTCAGGAGACTGAGAAATGAACATATCGCCGAAAGGAGTATGGCCGCTGTCGGAAGGACGGCTCATCATCATATACATACCGTTGATCTTTCTGGGGAACATAACGCCGTTTCTGTTGAAAGGCAGGTAGGAGTTCTCAAGCTGCTTGAAAGTAACGAAGTCCTCGGTGATAGCGATACCGATAGTGGGCTTCCAGCCGTAAGCGTTGCACCAGGTAACGATATATCTGTCCTCGCCCTCGAGCTTGCAGACTCTGGGATCGTAGCCGTACTGCCACTGACCAACCTCAGGGATATCGCACTCAAAGTGGATTCTCTCCTCATTGATGTCCCAGTTGATACCGTCCTTGGAGAAACCAACGTGGAGCTCCATGTTACGCTCTCTGTCATCAACTCTGAATACGCCTGCGAACTTGTAGTCACCCTTTACAAAAGGAACAACGGAGCTGTTGAAGATGGAGTTGGAAGGCTCTCTGTAGCCGTTAGCCTTCTTGACCATGATGTGGTCACGCTTGATGATGGGGTTAGCGTTGTAGCGCCATACAACGTCCTTGCAACCCTCGGGCTTGTCCATCCAGGGGATATTGGGCATTGATACACCGTTTACGATTTTTGTTTTCATTGGGGAATACCGCCTTTCATTATAATTAAAGATAAAATGGTTCAACACACGTTTTATCTGTGCTGTTCACTGTTATAACTATACCAAATTTACGCCCGTTTGTCAATAGTATCAGTATCGCCATTAACAGCTATTTAATTTTGGTACATATGCACAAATTCAGCCAAATATGAAGTAAAAACACCCTTCTGACCCGCAGCAAAGCCGTTTTTAAACGTTATCGTGCCTGATTTTTGATTATCAAATACGCTTTATCAAGGCAAACAGGCAAACAAAACTGTGCAGATTAAACAACTTTACGTTCTATATTTTTACACTTGATTATAATTAATTTGTAATTTAACTTAATTTAACTAAATTCAAGTTAAATTTAATCTGTAAGCCTGTCTCTTATACACATCTGACGCTGCCGACGATATGCA
>CAMBJF010000254.1 GCA_945867875.1 uncultured Ruminococcus sp.
CGTGGCTTTATATCTCTCAACTTTTGTTGGGGATAACTTTATTATACGAGGAGAATAACTATGACACTGAAAGACGCTAAGATCGGTCAGACCGTGACCGTGAAGAAGCTGGGCGGCGAGGGTGCTGTCAAGCGCAGAATTATGGATATGGGACTCACAAAGGGTGCTGAGGTCTATATCCGCAAGGTTGCTCCTCTGGGCGATCCCATTGAGATTACTGTCCGTGGCTATGAGCTTTCACTCCGTAAGGCTGATGCGGAAATGATCGAGATACAGTAAATTTTTAAAGATAAGTTAGTTTTATCTAACTTTATCCGAAATATATGAAAGGAAAGATATTATGAGTATCAGAATCGCTCTTGCGGGTAACCCGAACGCAGGAAAGACCACATTGTTCAACGCTCTGACAGGCTCAAATCAGTTCGTTGGAAACTGGCCCGGTGTTACCGTTGAAAAGAAGGAAGGTAAACTGAAAGGAAACAGCGATGTTACCATCACAGACCTTCCCGGTATTTATTCGCTTTCTCCCTACACCCTTGAAGAGGTAGTTGCAAGAATTTACCTTATCGGTGAGCGCCCCGACGCTATCCTCAACATCATCGATGGTACTAACCTCGAAAGAAACCTTTACCTTACAACTCAGCTCACAGAGCTTGGAATCCCTGTTGTATGTGCTGTAAATATGATAGATGTTGTTGAGAAGAGCGGCGACAAGATCAACATTGACCAGCTTTCCGCTGAGCTTGGCTGCAAGGTCGTAAAGATCTCCGCACTTAAGGGTACAGGCATCAAGGAAGCTGCAAACCTCGCTGTTGAGGCTGCAAAGGCTAAGGTCCCCACAGTTCCTCAGCACACATTCAGCGGCGTTGTTGAACACGCTATCGCTCACATCGAGGAAGCTGTTCTTCACGATGTTCCCGAGGAGCAGCAGAGATGGTACGCTATCAAGCTTTTTGAGCGTGATGAAAAGGTTATCGAGTCCTTAAAAGTTGACTCTGCAACACTTGCTCATATCGAAAACGATATCAAGGCTGCTGAGAAGGAAATGGACGATGACGCAGAGAGCATCATCACCAATGAGCGTTACATCTACATCGGCAAGATCATCAAGGACTGCCTGAAGAAAAAGAACAAGGGCGGACTTACAGTTTCCGATAAGATTGATAAGATCGTTACAAACAGATTCCTTGGTCTTCCTATTTTCGCCGTTGTAATGTTCATCGTATATTACGTTTCAATGGTTACAGTAGGTGCTTCCGCAACAGACTGGGCTAATGACGGACTCTTCGGAGACGGCTGGCACCTGTTTGGAATCGGTTCAGGCGAATATGAAGAGGCTGCCGAGGAATACGGCGATTCTTCCGCTATCATTGACGGCTTTATCGCATATGCTTCCGAGAACGGCGCTGATACAGCAGCTGCTGAGGACGCAATGGATATGGAAAGCGAAGAGTTTGACGGTGCTGCCGCAGAGGCTGCTCTCCTCGACCTTTCCGCAAACTATTCCGATGACACTGAGTTTACATATGAGCTCGAAGACGAGGAAACTCTTGAGGTAACAGAAGAGACTGCTACTGTTGCTGACCTCAAGGATTCCGCTGCTATGGTCGCAAAGTACGACGGCGAGCCTGATACTTCCACATACGGCGTATGGGTTCCCGGTATCCCCGTTCTCGTTGAGTCCGGTCTTGATGCTATCGGCTGTGCAGATTGGCTCAAGGGTCTTATCCTTGACGGTATCGTTGCCGGTGTCGGTGCGGTCCTGGGCTTCGTTCCTCAGATGCTCGTACTCTTCATCTTCCTGGCATTCCTCGAGGCTTGCGGATATATGGCAAGAATCGCATTCGTTCTTGACCGTGTATTCAGAAAGTTCGGTCTTTCCGGTAAGTCCTTTATTCCTATCCTTATCGGTACAGGCTGCGGTATCCCCGGTATCATGGCAAGCCGTACAATTGAAAATGAACGTGACCGCAGAATGACAATTATGACCACAACATTTATCCCCTGCGGCGCTAAGACTCCTTTCATCGCAATGATCGCAGGCGCTATCTTCGGCGGTTCTCCCTGGGTATCCACAGGAGCTTATTTCATCGGTATTGCTGCTATCATCATTTCCGGTATTATCCTTAAGAAAACAAAGATGTTCGCAGGCGACCCCGCTCCTTTCGTAATGGAGCTTCCCGCATACCACATTCCTACCGTAGGCAACGTTCTCCGTTCAATGTGGGAGCGTGGCTGGTCCTTCATCAAGAAGGCCGGTACAATTATCCTTCTTTCCACTATCCTCGTTTGGTTCACTTCCTACTTCGGATTTGTTGACGGCTCCTTCACAATGCTTGATGAAGACCAGATGCAGTACAGCATTCTTGCTGCTGTGGGCAGTGCTATCTGCTGGATATTCGCTCCTCTCGGCTGGGGCAACTGGCAGGCAACTGTTGCAGCTATCACAGGTCTTGTTGCAAAGGAAAACATCGTTGGTACCCTCGGCGTTCTCTACGGCGGCGGAGACCAGTCCGTATATGCCGCAATGGGCGCAGCATTCACTTCCGTAAGCGGTATGTCCTTCCTTATCTTCAACCTTCTCTGCGCACCCTGCTTCGCAGCAATGGGCGCTATCAAGCGTGAGATGAACAACACCAAGTGGTTCTGGATCGCAATCGGCTATGAGTGCGGATTTGCTTATGCTGCTGCACTTGTTGTAAACAGCTTCGGCAACCTCTTTGCAGGAACTGTTGACGGCGTTCTCGGCGTTATCTGCCTCATCGTTTCCGTTGTTATCCTCGGCTTTGCAGTATATATGCTCGCTAAGCCTTACAAGGAAAGCGAAAAGCTTACAAAGACTGTAAGAGTAAAGTGATAACACACTAAGCAAAATAAATTTTAGGAGGGTCATTATTATGCTGGAATTTCTTTCACAGAATATCGGAACTATCATAGTTTTACTCATACTTCTGGCTGTTGTCGCTGCGATAATCGCAGGGCAGGTAAAGGCAAAGAAGCAAGGCAGATCCTCCTGCGGCTGCGGCTGCAGTGGCTGCCCCAATTCGGGAGCGTGTCACAGCAGTAAAAAGTAAACAGCTTATAGGGGCAGATATGAATGTATCTGCCCTCAGTCTGTCGAAAAAGTCACCCGAAAGGGTGGCTTTTTTGTGTATGATATGG
>CAMBJF010000255.1 GCA_945867875.1 uncultured Ruminococcus sp.
GATAGCGTAGCGTCTCGTGGGCTCGGAGATGTGTATAAGAGACAGGTCCTACCTCTGTGGTGATAATAGCGTCTCTGTTTGTGATGTCTGCAAGAGTTTCGAGAACATACTGAGGAAGGACCGCTTCATCGTCAGCACCTACCTGATGTAAAGGATAGGTCTTTTTCCACTCGGCGATCTGAGCCATCCATTCGGGGTGGCTTATCTTGTCCATAGCCTTGAGCTTTCTGTTTATCTCGGTGAGAACAAGCTTAACATCGCCCTGAACGTGAACATCTGCGGGAATATTCTTGTCAAATTCCGCAGGGTCTATCTCGATATGTACTATCTTTGCGTTCTTTATATTTTCGCAGAATGAGGCAGTGCTGCAGGTAACACGGTCGGAAAATCTTGAACCGAGAACAACGATAACATCGCTGTTTGTGAGGGCAAGAGATGATGTTTTTGTTCCGTGCATACCGAGCATACCTGTGTACCTGGGGCTTTCGTTGTCAAAGGAAGCCATACCCATAAGGGACATTGCAACGGGTGCATCGATAAGGTCTGCAAATTCGGCAAGCTGACCCTCAGCATTCGCAAGAACAACGCCACCGCCCGCAAAAATAAGGGGCTTCTTTGCAGATGCGATGACCTTTACAGCCTCATCTATCTCTGCGTTGTCAACGTTTGCGCTATGACCCTGAACGGGCTTGGGCTCATACTCGCACTTAGCGGCTGTGATGTCCTTGGGGATATCAATGAGAACAGGTCCCTTTCTGCCGTCGTTTGCGATGAAGAAAGCCTCTCTGATAACATCTGCAAGGTCATTTACGTCCTTGACGATGTAGTTGTGCTTGGTGATGGGCATTGTGATGCCTGTGATGTCAACTTCCTGGAATGAGTCGAGACCGAGAAGGCTTGTGCCCACATTTCCCGTAATGGCAACAAGAGGAATGCTGTCCATATTTGCGGTGGCAATGGCGGTAACAAGGTTAGTAGCACCCGGGCCCGATGTTGCAATTACAACGCCCGTCTTGCCCGTTGTGCGGGAATAGCCGTCAGCGGCGTGACCTGCGTTCTGCTCGTGAGATGTGAGGATATGGGTTATCCTGTCGCTGTAATCGTAAAGTGCGTCGTAAATATTAAGCACTGCGCCTCCGGGATAACCGAAAACTGTATCTACTCCCTGCTCTAAGAGGCATTCGAGAATTATCTGAGAACCGTTAAGAAGCATTTTAAATTGATCTTCCTTTCGTGAATGCTTATTATAAGTCTGCCTTGAATATTCTCATCTGCACCAAGCTGTGCAAAGGGGGTATCCCTCAGTCCGTATTCGCAGGGTATTGCGTAGAACCCTCCGTGCGGCATACCCGCTGCTGCATTAAGCATATTTAAAGCACAATAACTTTATTATTTTAGCATATTCCGCAAAATATGTCAACGGTTTTGCGGGAAATATGGGATAATGACTTGATTTATGGGGAATTTTCTTACATATTCTCCACAGTTTCAATTCCGAGGATATCAAGATGCTTGATTATCATTTTTCTTGTGAGAGCCGCAAGAGCGAGCCAGCTTGCCTTTTTCTTTTCGTCAGTCTCGTTGATGATGTGGTTCTCGTGGTAGAAGCCCGAGAATGAAACTGCAAGCTGATATGCATTCTCGCAGATGTAGTTGGGAGCCTTTTCAGCCATAGCCCTCTCAAATACATCGCCCGTCATAAGCATTTTCAGGATAAGCTCACGCTCGCTGTCGGTGTAGATGCCTGAAAGCTCAGCCTTTGCGTCTCCTGCCTTTTTCATAATGGAGTTTATTCGGGAAACGGTGTAGAGAAGGTAAATTCCCGTTTTGCCCTCAGCGGACATAAACTTGTCAAGGTCGAAAATGTAATCCTTGGAGCGGTGATTGATAAGGTCGCCGAACTTTATGGCGGCCATACCGAGCTTTCGTGCATAATCCTCCTTGTCCTCATCGGAAACCAGCTGAGAGCCTTCAAGACGCTGTAAAGATGCATTTGTAACAGTGTCGATAAGGTCGGAAAGGCGCATAACTCCGCCGTCACGGGTCTTGTAGGGCTTGCCGTCCGTGCCGTTCATAGTGCCGAAGCCTAAAAATTCAAGTGCAGTAGTTTCGGGCACAAGCTCCGCTCTTCTTGCGCAGCGGAACACCTGAGTAAAATGAAGCTCCTGACGGTTATCCACAACATACCATATCCTGTCGGGGGCAAAGTCCCTGTTTCGCTGGATAATGGTGGCAAGGTCTGTGGTGGCGTAGATGCTGGAATTATCGGACTTTCTCACGATAACGGGGGGCATAGGAGCCTTGTCGTCCTCCTTGGCAACGTCAACAACAAGTGCGCCGTCGCTCTCATAGGAAAGGTGCTTGTCCTCCAGTATCTTCATAAGCTCGGGGATATATTTGTCAGCGTCGCTCTCGCCGTACCAGTAGTCAAAATCAACGCCAAGCTTGCTGTAATTACTCTTAAGGTCGGCAATGGACACACGGAGAATTTCTTTCCAAAGTGCAATATATCCGGGTCTGCCGCTCTGAAGCTCAAAGGTGGCGGTATGAGCCTTGTCCTTGAAGGCCTCGTCCTCCTTGCTCTTCTTGCTCGCAGTGGGATATACCTCGCAAAGCATCTCAGCATTCAGAGGGAACACGCTGTCCTTATCGGGGTCAAAATCAGCCGCAAAGCATCTTTCCTCGGGAAATCTCTCTGCAAGTTCGGTTATAACAAGACCGATCTGGAGTCCCCAGTCGCCAAGGTGCACATCGCCGTAGACCTTGTTTCCGCAGGCACGGGCAAGCCTTTTGAGAGCCTCACCAATGATAGCTGAGCGGAGATGACCGATGTGGAGTGGCTTTGCAACGTTAGGTCCGCCGTAGTCTATTACAATTGTATCGGGCTTTTCAGCCTGAGGAATGCCGCAGAAGCTGTCGCTGTCAATGGAAGCGGCGATATCAAGCATATATTCATCGGTAAGAGTGAGGTTCAGAAAGCCGGGCTTAACCACCT
>CAMBJF010000256.1 GCA_945867875.1 uncultured Ruminococcus sp.
GATAGCGTAGCGTCTCGTGGGCTCGGAGATGTGTATAAGAGACAGTATTTTGGCTCTTCCGTCCGTGAATCCACCGCTACAACAGAGGGCTCTCTTATGATTATGCCCTTTCCTTTCATATAAACAAGGGTGTTGGCGGTGCCGAGGTCAATTCCTATTTCCTTGGTAAACAGCATTTCTTTCTTTTCTCCTTTAAATGTAACTATAATAGTGTAATTCCCCGTCTTTGTCTCTTGGGGATATTTTTCGCATTATATATTTTATTATAGCATATAAATTTTTTTACTACAACAGTTTTTTGCAAATTTAACCGTTTTGTTATTTGTTACAGAGCGTAAAATTTTTCATAACTATTGCAAATCAATATTACTTGTGGTAATATAATAGGTAAAACATTTTGTCAAAATTGTTGAAAGATATTTTTATGAGGGTGAACGATATGACAGAGCTTTTGGTAAGGCTTTTTATTAAGGACAGGGAGAATATTTCGGATATCAGGGTAAGGGAAAAGTACGGTATGCTGAGCAGTGGGGTGGGCATTGCCTGCAACCTGCTGCTTTTCGGAGTAAAATATCTTATCGGAACGCTTTCGGGGTCTATCTCCGTTATCTCGGACGCATTCAACAACCTTTCCGACGGGGCAAGCTGTATCGTTACGATGATAGGCTATCGTGTGGCGGCAAAGCCTGCGGACAAGGGACACCCTTTCGGTCACGGACGAATGGAGTATCTCACTTCTCTTATCATTGCGGCGGTCATTTTCCTTATGGGCTTCGAGCTTCTTAAGTCCTCCGCTGACAGACTTTTTCACCCTGCCGAGGTGACTTTCGGCATTGCTATGGTGATATCCCTTATCGCTTCGATACTGTTGAAATTGTGGATGTCCGCTTTCAACACAAAGCTTGGAAAAAGGGTGGATTCACCTGTTATGCTTGCCACGGCTCAGGACAGCAGGAATGACGTTATAGCAACGGCGGCGGCGCTTATCGGTCTCACGGCTTCCCTTTTCACAAGCTTCCCTGTGGACGGAATTATGGGTATTGCGGTGTCGGTATTCATTATCCGTGCGGGCTTCGGCATTGTAAAGGACACGGTGGACGATCTTCTGGGAAAGCCTGTGGACAGGGAGCTTGTCCGGAAGATAAAGGATATTGTTACGGCTGATGACCGTATTCTTGGGGTGCACGATCTTGTGGTGCATAATTACGGCCCGGGAAAGATGATAGCAAGCTGTCACGCTGAGGCGAACAGTGAGGAAAAGTTTGAGGAAATTCACGAGCTTGTTGACAGCATCGAAAGGGATATCGGTGACAGGCTGGGGATAATGATGACCATTCATATGGACCCTGTTGATGTGAACAACAAGGAGGCTATGGGGATAAAAGAGGCTCTTGCAAAGTATGCATCAGAGCTTGACGGCGGCTTGTCCATTCACGATTTCAGAATGATAGCGGGCGGCGGCAGTCCTACCTTTATATTTGATGTAGTTGTGCCCTATGACTGCAAGCTGAAGGAAGATGACATAAGAGAGGGCTTTCACAAATATGTCTGTGAGCACTACGGCGAGGGTGCGAGAAACGTTATCACATTCGACAGGGATTTTGCGGACTGACAACATTATACATAAGGGGAATTTGAAATGAAAAAGCTTTTATCGGTCATTGCTTCGGTATTTGTTTTATGCTCCTGCACAAAGGTGTCCGAGACGGACGCCGTGCCTGCTATGGAGAACGTTGAGACAGAGACGTCCGCTGTTACAACTGCGGCAGTGACAACTGAGACTGTTGTGACCACTGCCGAAACACTGCCCCCTGTTACGGCGAAAACTGTGACATTCACGGCACTTGGGGATAATCTTATCCACTCATCTATATACAAGCAGGCGGCACGGCGTGCGGGCGGGGAGGGCTATGATTTTGAATATGCCTATGCGGGGGCGGCTGACCTCCTTGACAGGACGGACATTACTGTGCTAAATCAGGAGACCCTTATCTGCAATGACAAATATGAGCCGTCCACATATCCACGGTTCAACAGTCCCACGGCGCTGGGGGACTATATGGCGGAGCTTGGGGTAGATGTGTTCACAATTGCCAACAATCACACTCTCGATATGGGCACTGACGGGCTTTTCGCCTGTCTTGACTATTACGATGAGCGGGGTATGATACGTGTGGGGGCGTACCGCAATGAGGAGGATATGGAAAATATCCGCATAATTGAAAAGGACGGGGTCAAGGTCTCCTTTCTTTGCTACACTGAGAGCCTTAACGGGCTGTCTCTTCCTGCGGATTCCCCTCTTATAATAGGCAGGTATGACAGGGACGCTATTATCAATGATATAAAGCGGGCAAAGGAGATATCCGACATTTGCATAGTTTCGCTCCACTGGGGGCTTGAAAACAGCAGTGCTGTTGAGGATTATCAGAGAGATGCCGCAAAGGAATTTGCGGAGGCGGGAGCGGACGCGATCATCGGTAATCACCCGCACGTGCTCCGTGAGGTGGAAATTATTGAGACTTCCGACGGCGGCTCGGCTATCTGTGCATATTCTTTGGGCAATTTCATCTCCGCTCAGGCTGTGGGTACAAACCTTATCGGCGGTGTGCTGGATTTCGGCGTTACCGTTGAGGACGGGGCGGCTAATGTTATCTGTGATGAGGAGTTTACTCCCATTGTGACACATTATGACGGGAATTTCAGCAATGTGCGGCTGTACAAGCTGTCGGATTACACTCCCGAAATGGCGCTGTCTCACGGGGTAAGGGCAAATTCCCGTTTTGACTATGATTATATAACAGAATATCTGACGGGAAAAGGGCTTTATAACTTAAATGACCAAAGGTATATATTTTAAATAATATACAAATAGTAATTTATAAGGTTTTTTACTTGTTATAGTATTAGTATAATTTTATCTTGCTTATACATATAGTATTATATACTGGCTGTTATGATTTGCGGTAATATACTAAAAGTATAT
>CAMBJF010000257.1 GCA_945867875.1 uncultured Ruminococcus sp.
TAGCGTCTCGTGGGCTCGGAGATGTGTATAAGAGACAGGATGATGCGGTCTGACCCGTAAAACCGGTTTCATAGGGCAAACCCGTCTCAGAAGTCACAGCCTCAAAGGTTTCCGTCACAATAACAGGCTGTTCCGGCGCTGTTTCATTGACAGATGTGTCCGTGACCTCTCCATTATCACCACCACAGCCCGACAGCACCACCGCCGCACCGATGATGGACAGCAATATGACCCGTTTCATCAGTCAATCTCAAAGGAAGCCGCAGCCCAGCCCCCCGACTCTCTCAGCTCGGTGCGTGCAAAGCCGTTCTTCTCCATTGCCTCCATAACCTCGTCGCATCTCTCGATAATGATTCCCGAAATGATTATCTTGCCGTGGGGAACGAGGAATTTTCCGAAAATGGGAGCCATAGCGATAAGCACATCAGCCACGATATTTGCAGTGATAAGCTGATATCCTCCGCCGATCTTTTCTCTGAGAGCCTCATCGGAAATGATATTTCCCGCATAAGTCACATACTTTTCGGGAGCGATATGGTTCTTCGCTGCATTCTGCCCTGCAATTTTCACACTGTTAAGGTCAATGTCCACCGCACAGGCGCTGTCCGCACCGAGAAGCAGTGCCGCAATCGAAAGGATACCGCTTCCGCAGCCGATATCAAGCATCCTGTCACCCTCGTTAAGGCACTCTTCAAGAAGTTCAAGGCAAAGCTGAGTGGTGTTGTGCTGACCTGTTCCGAAAGATGATTCGGGGTCGATTTCAAGAATAGTCCTGCTGTCATTTCCGTCATACTTTTCCCAAGAGGGCTTGATAACAAGCTTGTCGCCCACGGTAAGGGGCTTGAAATACTGCTTCCAGTTGTTCGCCCAGTCCTCCTCACGGACATTTGAAAGCTCTGTGGCAAGCCTGCCGAATTTCTTTTCGCTGTCCATTGCGGCAAGCTCCGCCATTTCCGAGCGCACCATTGCCAGCATATCCGCCCCCTGAGAATTGTCCGCAAGATAGAATGTAACGCAGGTCTCGCAGTCCTTCAAATTCATAAGGTCATCGTCGATATAATCCCAGTTGCCCGTCTTGTCGTTGAGGAAGTCCTCAAAATCCTTTGCGTCCCTTATCTGAAAGCCCGTAACGCCCACGTTCAGAAGTCTGCCGCAGACAGGCTCGATACCCTCAGTAGTTGTGTATATATTTACCTCAGTCCAGTTCATATTTTTCCATTCCTTTCAGCTGTTGTATCATCATTATATCATAGTAATTTTTAATAGTCAAACCGCAAAAAGCCTGTTTAAAAAATTTTTTTGAGAGCATCCGACTGCTCCGAAAGCTTCCTGCCCGAAGCGGCATATTCCTCGGATATATCTCCGCAAAGTCTTGCATTTTCCGAGATATCCCCTATGCATTCCTTTGCCCTGTAGGTGGCTTCAAGCTCCCCTGCGCAGGCATTTTCAAGCTTTCCCGAACCGTCATAAATTTCCCTCACCCTGTCAATTACAAGAGAAATATTCTCCGAAGCGGACCCTATCGCCCCGACGCTTTCGTTTATGCCGCTGTCAAGGAGCTTCACATTCTCCCCTGCGTCCTCGGAAAGCTTTGATGCACAAAGCGCAAGCCCTCTCGCCTCATCGGCAAATGCCGCAATGTTTTTGTCAACCTCACCCTTTGCCGCATTCACCGCCGCACTGACCGCAAGCCTGTTCGCCCGACCCGCAATGTCAGCCGCAGTTGACGATATGGCTTCAAGCCCGTTTGTGCCCTGTTTCAGCATATCAGTCGTGCCCCTGAGAGTACTGAGCTCCACTCCGCATTCCTCAGCCGCCGAAACGCAGTTTCCCGAACCCGACCTTATCTTTTTGGAAAGCCCGTCTATCTCGGCAGACAGCTCCGCCATCTGCGCCGTAATATCACTGAGAAGCTGCGCTGCCTTTTCCTGCCTGTCAGCCACTTCGGAAAGCTTATCGCCATTGTCCGAGACCCGTTCCGACTCCGCAGAAACGAACTCCGCCCCACGGCTTATCTGACCGCTTATAAATTTAAGTCTCGCCTTCATTTTTCTGACCGCCGACAGCACATTTTCATACCTGTAAGGATATTCTCCGTCCGCCGCTGCATCAGGGTCGCCGTCCGCAAGAATATTTATGGTATTCACGGCAGTCTTGATCGTTTCTTCCGCCTCTGCAAGCTGTTCATCAACCTCCGATACCTCGGTATCAGCCACATTTGTATCTATGACCGGGGATATTTCACCCTCATCAGGCTTTGCGCTTTCACGGAGCTTTTTGTCAAGGAAAAGCCCGATAAATGTCATTGCCGAAATGCCAAGAAGTCCTATTCCAACGCACACACGCTCATAAACGGAAGCCCTTGCAGATAATTTTTCCGATATTTCTCCGCCGCCCGACTGTGCCTCCGAAAGCAGTCCTCCTGCATATTCCTCCGCAGCTTTCAGCTTTGGCTGATACTCGCTGAAAAAGACGTTCCGTGCAATATTCCTGCTGCCGCCGTTCACGCTGCCGAAAACCGCACTTCTCAGCTGTGTGGCATCGATAAGCTCGTTTATTGGTCCTGCCCCTGACCATATGTCAAGTCTGTCCTCAGCCACAGCGTTCTCCAGAGCGTCAAGATCAGCCTGTGCGGCATTCAGAAATTCTATCTCCGAAGCATCGTCCTGAGCGGAAAAAGCCTCCAGCAGATTTTTCTCGGCACTGCCGATGCAGTCCTTCACAGTTATCAGCTCCGAGGTCATCACCTGAGAGCTTTCGGAGCTGTCAAGATACATTTCGGAAAGCTTTCCCGCCGACCTCACCGCCGTGACCGCAAGCACACCGATAATGACCGCCGCCGCAATGAATGAATACAAAATTCCCGAGCTTAATTTATTTTCACTGTCTTTCATAACCCTCACGTCTTTCTAAGAATTTACAGAAATTATAGCATAGTATCGCCTTTCAGTCAAGGAAAAGCCACGACCTCCAAA
>CAMBJF010000258.1 GCA_945867875.1 uncultured Ruminococcus sp.
AGATAGCGTAGCGTCTCGTGGGCTCGGAGATGTGTATAAGAGACAGAATATCTTGTGTCTCTCGATACGTTTTCGGCGTGACCTATGAAAAGGTAGCCGCCCTTTTTAGTGACATCGTAAAACCGCTCCACAAGGGCATTTTTTGTCTGAGTATCGAAATATATCATAACGTTGCGGCAGCTTATGAGGTCAAAGGGCTTCTTACAGACTATGGGGTCCATAAGGTTGAACTTTTTGAAAACTATCTCGTTTCTTATCCTGTCGATGACCTGATAATTTTCACTGTCGATGCGCCTGAAATATTTGTCTATCCACTTGTCGGGAAGTCCCTCCAGCATTTCCTTGGAGTATATCCCTGCCTTGGCGGTGCGGAGAACATCGGTGTCAAGGTCGGTGGCGAGGATAGTTGTGTCCCAGCCTGCCTTTCGGCTGCCGAAATATTCGTCTACGGTCATAGCAATGGTGTATGGCTCCTGACCTGTGGAGGAGGCGGCGCACCAGATACGTGCGTCCTTGTCCTTCACCGACGATTCGATATACGGCAGAACGGTGCTTTCAAGGAATTTGAAGTGATCGGGCTCACGCATAAAGAAAGTGTGATTGGTGGTGAGCTTGTTCACAAGGCGAATTGTCTCCTTGCCGCTGCTGTCGCTGAGGGCGTAGTTTATATAGTCCGTAAAGCTGTCAAATCCGCTTGACGAAACTATTCCTGTAAGCCTGCCCTCAATGAGCACACGCTTTTTTTCAAGGTTTATGCCGTAGTTGGTTTTTATGAAATCCACAAGACGAAGAAAATCATCATCTGTAAGCTTCAGCATTTCCTATGATCTCCTTTCCCCTCGCACATTTCGGGGATCACTGCTCCATAACAAGCTTTTCGCAGTTGAGCAGAAGCTTTATTCCCTCGGAGTTTTCGATGATATTTTTGATATAATGGTTAGCGTTCACGTTCTTGTTTGTAGGTGTGGCGCAGATCTCATCGGGCTTTGCGAATGTGACTTCTCTTACCCTGTCAACGATGATGCCTGCCTGATTGCCGCCGTCAAATTCAAGGACGATTATGCAGGTGCGCTCATCGTAGGGGATCTCTTCCTTGCCGAAGCGCTTTCTCACGCTGATAATGGGAACGGTCTTGCCTCTGAGGTTGATTATTCCCTTTATGTAATCGGGCACCTTGGGAACAACGGTTATCTGCTCGATGCCGATTATTTCGTTTATGTATTTTATCTCGATTCCGTAAACCACATCGTCAATGGTGAAGAGAAGCACCTCGCCGCCTGCGGAACTGAAATCCTTGTTTTCTTCCTTGGTATAGTTGCTCATTGCTTATTCTCCCCCTAACTTAAAACTCGGAAATTATGTTGCTTATGTCAAGGATAATGGTGATAGAGCCGTCGCCCAAAATAGAGCAGCCCGACATACCGTTCTGCTTGACGTTGAAGTTGTTGAGCAGGGGCGGGAAAGGCTTTACAACTACCTGCTGCTCACCGATAAGCTCATCAGCAAGGAGGCAGGCGCACTTTCCGTCGGACTCCACAAGAATTATGATGCCCGAATAAAGGTCGCTGTCAGCACCCTCAAGGTCATAAAGCTCATACAGACGGATAAGGGGATAGCATTCTCCTCTTATCATGACCATTTCTCTGCCGTCAGTGTCACGAAGCACCTGATTGGGCTTAAGCTTGAAGGATTCCTTTATGTAGCTTATGGGAATAGTGAAAATGGAGCTGCCCACGGAAACTTCCATACCGTCAACTATGGAGAGGGAGAGGGGTATCTTGATAATGAAGCTTGTGCCCTCGCCGACCTTGGAGTCAACGGAAACAGTACCGCCGCACTTTTCGATGTTCTGGCGGACAACGTCCATTCCAACACCTCTTCCCGAATATTCGGTAACGGTCTCGTTGGTGGAGAAGCCGGGGAGCATTATAAGGTTGAGAGCTTCCTTTTCGGTGTATTCGGAACGGGGCTTTGTGAGTATGCCGTTCTTTTCAGCCTTGTCAAGGAGCTTTTCGGGGTTCATTCCCATACCGTCATCGGCAACAACGATAACGACCTCTCCCGAGGAGCTGTATGCTGAAAGGGTGATCTTTCCCTTGGGGCTCTTGCCCGCTGCGATACGGTCTTCTGCGTGCTCCTCGATGCCGTGGTCCATAGAGTTTCTTACCATATGCATAAGGGGATCGTTCAGATTGTCGATAATGGACTTGTCAACTTCCGTTTCCTCACCCTCAAACACAAGGTCAACGTCCTTGTTAAGCTTTACCTTCATATCACGGACGATACGGGTCATTTTATTGAATGCGCCCGAAATGGGGACCATTCGGATAGACATAACGATGTCCTGAAGCTCGGAATTGAGCTTTCTCAGCTGTCTTGCAGCCTTCTGGAAATTATCGAGGCGGAGGCCCTTAAGGTCGGGGTTTGAAGTCACCATTGCCTCGGTGATAACAATTTCGCCCACCATATCAAGAAGCTGATCCAGCTTGTAGAGGTTTACGCTGATAAGAGACTGCTTTGCGGCTGTGGGTTTGCCATCGCCGTGCTTTTTCTCCGCAGGCTTTTCGGCGGGCTTTGCTTCCGCCTTGGGAGCGGCAGGAGCAGATGCGGGTGCTGCTGCGGGCTGTGCCTGTGCTGCTTGTGCCGCCTGAGGAGCGGGCTGTGCAGGCTGGGGTGCTGCTGTGGGAGCAGCGGCAGGGGTGTCCGAACCGTGCTTTATAACAGTGACCTTATCCACATTGGGGGTCTCTTCGATTATCTTTATGATAGCGTCGTCGCCGTAGCCCGACTTGAAGTTGATGATGAAGCCGTTGTCCCTGATAGTCTGGGCATCGGACTGATTTGTTTCGATGTCCGCAGGGGTAAATGCAAGCTGGTCGCACTCTTCACGGATATTGTTTATTACCATAAGAGCACGGAGATTTTCCATCTTGCAGTCCTC
>CAMBJF010000259.1 GCA_945867875.1 uncultured Ruminococcus sp.
GTTTTATTATTATGAGATAAAATTATTCTCTTGTTACCTTGTGGTAAACCTTTTTGCCCTTCTTGACGATAACGCTGTCGGCTATCTCAACCATAGCATTGGGGTCAGTCACCTTTGCATCATCAACGGAAACGCCGCCCTGTGTAACAAGTCTTCTTGCCTCGCTCTTGGAGGGGCAGAGAGCTGTCTTTACAAGGAGGTCGAGAATGTTTATGCCGCCATCAAGCTCTGCTGCGGGTATCTCTGTGGTAGGCATATCATCGGTATTTCCTGAGCCGCCGAAAAGCTTCTTTGCAGCTTCAAGGCACTTGTCAGCCTCTTCCTTGCCGTGGATAAGGGAGGTAAGCTCATATGCAAGAATTTCCTTTGCCTTGTTGAGCTCTGCGCCTGTCATTGTGCGCTCCATTTCCTCTATCTGCTCAATGGGCAGGAATGTGAGGAGCTTTAAGCACTTGATAACATCATTATCGCCCACATTTCTCCAGTACTGGAAGAAATCATAGGGAGATGTCTTTTCGGGGTCGAGCCATACAGCGCCCTTTTCGGTCTTGCCCATTTTCTTGCCCTCGGAGTTTGTGAGGAGGGTAATAGTCATTGCGTGAGCGTCCTTTGCAAGCTTCTTTCTGATAAGCTCTGTACCGCCAAGCATATTTGCCCACTGGTCATCGCCGCCGAACTGCATATTGCAGCCGTATTTCTGAAAAAGCATATAGAAATCGTAGGACTGCATTATCATATAGTTGAATTCAAGGAATGTAAGTCCTCTTTCCATTCTCTGCTTGTAGCACTCGAATGTGAGCATCTTGTTTACAGAGAAGCAGGCACCGACCTCACGGAGAAGCTCGATGTAGTTAAGGTTCATAAGCCAGTCGGCATTGTTTACCATTATAGCCTTGCCCTCGGAGAAGTCGATGAAGCGGCTCATCTGCTTTTTGAAGCAGTCGCAGTTGTGCTGAACAGTTTCCTGTGTCATCATCTTTCTCATATCGGATTTGCCTGAGGGGTCGCCGATCATACCTGTGCCGCCGCCGATAAGGACGATAGGCTTGTTGCCTGCCATCTGGAGTCTCTTCATAAGGCAGAGAGCCATAAAGTGACCAACGTGGAGGCTGTCGGCTGTGGGGTCGAAGCCGATGTAGAATGTAGCCTTTCCGTTGTTTATCATCTCGCTTATTTCCTTTTCATCGGTGACCTGAGCGATAAGTCCTCTGCGGGTAAGTTCTTCGTATAAAGTCATTTTTATTTCCTCCGTTTATTTGTTTTTGTTTTTTATTATTTTGTAAGCCTGATAAAAGCAGAATGCCGCTATCAACAGCCATATTACCATTTATATTTTCCCCCTTAATATGAGATGAAACCGATATGAGGTCTCACTGATACCACCGCCTTTCAAGTTGATTTATTTGCAGTATCATTCCTTTGGGTTTTCATTATTTTTTTCTTTTTGATTTTTTATCTTACTTATAATCAAGCCTATAACAGCACCTACTAAAAAGCCAACGGAAAAGCCCATAGAAATACCGATTCCAATATTATGGTCATATGCATTAGCAGCTAAGATTCCGATTATCATACCGATAAATGAACATATTGGCATTGGAATAATGCTTTTGATATTCTTTTCGATCTTCATAAAATAACAACTCCCATTTTTATTTTGATTTTTCGTTTATGTATCTGCAAAGCTTCATCATAGGCAGATCGTTTATATACCGCTTGTAGCCGCTGAAAATTCAGACCCGATACAACTCAGAAATAAGCTTGCGGACATTATCACAATAACTATAGCTGTTTCATACAGAGTTCCGAGAGTGCCTGTTGAGTCAAATTTGCATTTCATCTCCTCACTCCTTTTCCAGAACCGTCACAGCACAGTAATGCAGGATATCAAAGCTTTCGGGTGCGGTCTTTTCAAGGAGAGCCATATGCTCCCTGTCAAAAGCCGCAATTTCTTCATCTGAAAGCGATGCGCCAATGCCACGGCAGGCTTTCATACGCCCGTTCCAGCTTTCACGGGTGAAATGCACATTAACATCAAACACCTCTGCGGAAAGCTTTTTGAAATATTCCGAATAAACATCGGGAATATAGTTTTCATGGCGCACATCGCCCTTGCCCGTCCATTTCGGATTGTATTTTAACACAAGCTCCTCGCTTGCCCCTGCAATTTTATCCTCATATGGCAGCCAGCCCATATACATCACTGCAAGCTTTCCGCCGCTGGTGAGAAAATGCGCAAGCTTCGGTGCGGCGATGTTGTGGTCGAAGTAGAAAAAGCACTGACAAGCTGTAACTGTGTCAAAGCTGTTTTCGGGAAAGCTCAGCTTTTCGGTGGGACAGCAGAGAAAATTTATATCCATACCGTTTGCCGCCGCCAGTCTCTTTGCCTCGGCTATCTGATTTTCGGAAATGTCCGTGCCTGTGAAATGCGCACCGAAATGATACATATTCCTTGGGATAACACCCGTTCCCGTTCCGATATCAAGCACCTTCTGACCCGAAACACCGATGCCCAGAGAATGTATTTTTTCGTAGAACTCATCGGGATAAATGTCACGGTATTTTCCGTAATCCCCCGACGTTCTGCCCCAGTCAAAGGGCTTGCCGCCGTCGATATCCTTGTTTATCATCAAAGCACCTCACCCGACCCAGCCCATTTCCCTAAGACTATCCATAACATCAGCGTCAAGGTCATCATAGCTGCCCTTTTCAATAAGCTCTGTTGCATAGACCGTTGCCTGTGCGGGATAGGTTTCACGAATCCCGTCAACCAGAATTTTTATCCTGTCGCCGCTTTCAAATTCGGCAAAATCAAAACCCGTAAAGGAGGTGAGATCATAGGCAGCAACTGATGTCGGCTCGATATATCCCTGTCTCTTATACACATCTCCGAGCCCACGAGACGCTACGCTATC
>CAMBJF010000260.1 GCA_945867875.1 uncultured Ruminococcus sp.
GAAAATACTGCTTACACGTATTTTATTATAACGTACGATGAAAAAATGTCAATAGTTTTGAAATGCTTTTTGTTAATATTTTATATAAATGTGACTATAATTTCAAAAAAATTCTGTTGCCCCCTTTTCAAAATACTGTATTATATGCTATAATTGAGCTAAGAGAGCTTTATACGGGAAGGAGGGTACAAGGCTGATACTGTTCGTGTGAACGGATATGAGTTTGTACATATATCAAATGAAGATAGTTATTATCGGTGCAGGTCCCGCAGGTCTTACTGCCGCATATGAACTGCTCCGCAGGACTGATGAGCATTCGGTGGTGATCCTCGAAAGCAGCGGACGCATAGGCGGCATTTCCGCAACGGTACAATACAAGGGCTGCCGTATGGATCTGGGCGGTCACAGATTTTTCTCAAAGCTTGACAGGGTAAATGAAATGTGGGAAAGCATTCTCCCGATACAAGGCAAGCCCTCCCGATATGACAGGCTTACGGAAAGCACTCACACACTTGCACAGGGCGGACCCGACCCCGACAGTACAGATGATGTAATGCTCAGGCGCACAAGAGTATCACGGATATATTTCAAAGACAAGCTGATAGACTATCCCATAAGTGCAAGGGTATTCGGTCAGCTTGGTATCCCGACCCTTCTGAGGGCAGGCTGCAGCTATATTCACTCCCGCTTTTTTAGGCTGCCCGAGGATAATCTTGAGAATTTCTATATAAACCGTTTCGGCAAAGTGCTTTACTCAATGTTTTTTGAAGGATATACCGAGAAGCTGTGGGGAAAGCATCCTTCGGAGATAGCCGCAGACTGGGGCGCACAGCGTGTAAAGGGGCTTTCCTTTATCGCTGCGTCAAAGGATATGCTTTCCAAAGCACTCGGCAGAAAAGGCTCTGAGGAAACCTCACTTATCGGGGAGTTTTCCTATCCCAAATATGGTCCGGGGCAGTTCTGGGAATGTACTGCTGACAGAGTAATTGCTATGGGCGGCAGGATACAAATGGGCTGCTGCGTTAAAAGGATAATTACCGAAAACAATGCCGTAAAATCGGTGATATATGAAAAGGACGGTGTTTCTGTCTGCGAGGAGGCGGATATCCTCATTTCGTCAATGCCTGTAAAGGAGCTTATCTCAGGTTTGAATGACGTTCCGAATGATATTCGTCAGGCGGCGGAGGGTCTTTGCTACCGTGAGCTTATAACTGTTGGGATACTTGTTGACAGGCTTCGGCTGAAAAATACCACAAGGATAAAAACTGTCGGAAATATCATTCCCGACTGCTGGATATATGTTCAGGATACGGGCATTAAAATGGGACGCATACAGATTTTCAACAACTGGTCGCCCTATCTTGTGGAAAGACCTGAGGAAAATGTATGGCTGGGGCTGGAGTATTTCTGCGATGAGGGCGATGATATGTGGAATATGGGTGATGATGAATTTGCCGACTTTGCCGCAGGTGAGCTTGTAAAAATGGGTATGATTGCGGATAGATCCGATGTTAAGGACAGCCATATCGAACGTGTTATAAAAGCATATCCCGCCTATTTCGGAACATACCCGGAAATAGGCAGGATAACAGAATACCTTGACAGCATCGGAAACCTTTACTGCATCGGCAGAAACGGTCAGCACCGATACAATAATATGGATCATTCAATGATGACTGCTTTTCAGGCGGCAGATAACATTCTGAACAATATAAAAAGCAAGGATAATATCTGGAACGTCAACACCGATAAGGAATATCTGGAAGAAAAGGCTTGAATAACGTCATATCATAATGTACATAAGGCAGGAGCTGAACGAATATATCAGAGTGCAAATATACAGAGCATTCCCGAGCCTTACGTTTTTGAAGCTTGAAGAAAGCTTTGCCAGAAGTATTGCAAAGGGAATTATAAGAAAAGTGCTGTATCTGAAATCTATGCTGCAGATATGGGGATAATTTATCCAGAAGGCTGCTATGGAGCCGATGAACATAATGCATACTGCCGAAAGTACAGCAGTCTTTTTATCCTCCTTATATCGTATTATCGGGGATACAGCTGCTGCGATCGCCGCTATAGACAGTATGAGTGCCAAAATAAAAAGCACCGTTGGAATGAATTTGGGGACATCAAAAGAAAATTCACCGAAAAGAGAGTTCTTGACGCTGTAAACGAAATAGTTATATTCCTCATCTATATCTATATACGGCGATGTGAATATGCTTTTGAAATCGGGTATAACGAACCTTTCAAGCAGAGAACGGTCACCTACATATATTGCGCTGTTTTCACCTTCGGCTATTTTCAGCACATACCAGGGCTTCTGTTCGAAGAGGATAAAGTTTCTTATGCTGTACCAGAGTCCAAGGGGAAGGCTTATTATTCCGAATACGGCTAATTTGGCAAACAGGGGAGCTGCCTTTTTCTCTTTGATGTGCGAAACGAGCTTTACCGCAAAAACTGCAGCGGTAAATAATGCAGGCACCCCCACAGAGATCTTTGTCATTACTCCGAAGCCGTATGCAAGCGCAAGAATGATCGTATTTTTCCAATCGGGTGACTCATACCATTTGAATGTAAACAGCAGTGCAAGAGTCATAAAAAACGTGCAGAGAATATCGGGAGTTATCCTTATGCTGAGCAGGAAACAGGGCTGAAAGGCGGCGATAAGCATTGCCGCAAGCTTTTCCCTGCCCTTAAGCATAAATATATCGCAAAGTGACTCTGCAATTATAAGCACCATACAGGAAGCGGCACAGGATACCGTTTTGGCAGCATCTACAAGCATAAACGGATCAGAACGGGGCAGTACCGCATTTATGAGCCTTGAAAAAACACTGCCCACCATATAGAAAAACGGCTGTCTCTTATACACATCTCCGAGCCCACGAGACGCTACGCTATC
>CAMBJF010000261.1 GCA_945867875.1 uncultured Ruminococcus sp.
GGCTCGGAGATGTGTATAAGAGACAGGAAATATCCCGAAAGGATCTTTGAAACTATGAGCTACAAAAACGAATTTATTAAATTTATGGCAGACTGCGGCGTTCTCACCTTTGGTGACTTCACCCTCAAAAGCGGCAGAAAAGCCCCCTATTTCATCAACACGGGAAACTACAACACAGGCGCTCAGCTTGCCCGTCTCGGCGGCTTCTACGCTGACTGCATAAAGGAAAACGGCATCGAGGCTGAATGCCTCTTCGGCCCCGCTTACAAGGGAATCCCCCTTGCCTCCTGCGCAGCAATGGCTCTTTCCCAGAAATACAATATGGACGTTGGATTCTGCTTCGACAGAAAGGAAGTCAAGGATCACGGCGAGGGCGGACTTTTCGTGGGCAGACAGCCTGAAAAGGGTGAAAAGGTCGTTATCATCGAGGACGTTATGACATCGGGCAAAGCGCTCAAGGAGGTATATCCCAAGCTCAAGGACGCTGCCGATGTTGACATCACCGCTATGGTCATCACCGTTGACAGAATGGAAAAGGCTCTCGACACCGAGCTTTCCGCCGTTCAGCAGGCATACAAGGATTACGGCATCAGGGTTTATTCCATCGTTAATATAAACGACATCATCTCCGCTATCGAAAACGGCGTTATCGGCGGTCAGGAGTATCTTGAAAAGATGAAGAAATACCGCAGCACTTACGGCGTACAGGGCTGATAAACGCCTTTAATACTAATCTTTAATCGTTCTATAGACCTTTAATCGTTCTATAGACAAAGATTAGTATAAATCACATCAGAAAGGACTGTCTTACCAATGAGCATACGTTTAGATCTTACCACTATTGCACCTGAGCTTATGGACGCAGTTATCTATATGGATAACTCCCCCGCATATGCCGCATTCAAGGAGGAGATCGAGGCTATCCTTGCGGATTTCAATGCCACAGGTCACCTTTCGTCAAGCTGGACTGTTGACCCCGGAGAGCTTACAGCCAAGTCCGAGGACACCCTTAAAAATATGCACCGTGCATACCTTATCTGGTCATACAGCGAGGAAAAGGCAAACGGTGCTGACCCCGACTGCTCCTGCCATACAATGTGCAAGCTTTTCTTCAAGGCTCAGGCAGAGGTCATAAAGGCTGTGAACGGGGGCGAAGAGACTATAGCTCCCCAGAATGCCGCCAATGTTATCGAGAGCTTCAAGGCTCAGATAAATTCCGATGCCGCTGTTTTTGACAGCGTAAAGGATTTCTTCAAGAAATACGTTTACGGCTACTTCTTCAACTTCCTCTCCGAAGCAAAGATAATGAAGAAATATGCCGAGATGCTGGCATACCTTGGCGTTATGTCCAACAAGATACCCACAAGCGTTTCCGAGCAGCAGAAGGTGCTCCCCAAAATGGCACTTCTTCTCTCAAATGACCGCTTCAAGTACCTCAACGGCTTTGTTCCCAAGAGCCTTATGCTAGATATCGTGTTCGACAGGATCGAATTTGCAACCCTTTCCGAGGCGGAGACAAAGCTTGTCAAGGAAAGAATTGTCACATTCATCACAAACAAGTACAAGACCGACAAGGAAGATGATGTTGAGCTCCTCAGCGATGATGTAACAGCTTCCTTTGCCTCCGATTATTTCGGAAAATACATAAATGTTCCCGAGTTCTGCGAGGGACTTTACCGCAAGTGCGCAAGCGGAATCAGAACATTCCTTGACTGCGACCGTGACGACACAGGCGACTACAGCGCCGCAAAGCTCACCGAGCTTACAGGCGCAAAGTGCCTTATCGACTACAACAGCTTCTACACCACTGAAAAGGAGCCCTGCAACGACGCCTCTCTGGGCGGCACAGACCTTTGCTGGAAATATCCCATTATCTTCAGGGACGCCTCCGATTATTTCTTTGCCCCCGTTTACGAGGAGCTTGTATATCCCGTGCTTGACAGGGATATCTACACTGTTGTTTCCGAGGGTGAGATACCTTACGGCATATTCCCCTTTGCGGACGAAGCTTTCAAGACCAACACTATCCGCACAGCAGCAGGCATATCCGACAACTCCATCTCCTTCAGAAAGGACAGAGCCGCAGTCCTGGAGCAGCTCAAACGTCTCAGCACCGACAATTCCACATCTCCCAGAGACAGAAAGATGCTTATGCTTGAGCAGACCCTCTGCCTCGTTTCTGGCAACTGCAGTGAAGCCAAGTACAAGGCTCTTATCACCGAAAATGTTTTCGGCACAGACCTTTATGAGGAATATATCCGCTACAGAATGGACCTCCTGGTGGGCAGCTCTCTCACAAGCCTTGAAGCTAAGAAAGTTCTCCTTGATGAGGTAAATAAAATAGGCTGAGTTTTCCCTTGACATTTTCGCCTGTTCGGGGTATAATGTAATTGAACGATGTTTGATTGCACATCTATCGTAAGTGCTCCGCAGCTTGCTTAAATGCGGGATATGTTATCGTAAGTGCTTCGCAGCTTGTAAAATGCGAGATGTTTTATCGTAAGTGCTTCGCAGCTTGTTTAAAATTGCGAGATAAAAGCAATCTTTGAGCGGGACAGCTGTAATTTCAGCCGTCCCGCTATTTTTGTTGGTGAAATGATATGGATATGAATTTCTACAGAGTTGACCTTGAATACATAGATTTTCTGAAAAATTTTGAGACTAAATACAGAGGCTTTACAAGAGTTCCAAATGTAAATTATCACAGCCGAAACAATAAATTTTTCTATGGAGCTGTGCTGACAATAAACGATATTGATTATTTTGTGCCCGTATCTTCAAACACAAGGGTTAAGCAGGACGATATCCTTATTGTTGTAAAGGATAAGCGTGACCCGAATTGATATAATCCCCTTAGAGTAGACACTCGAAAAAACAAAAATTCGAGACTACAC
>CAMBJF010000262.1 GCA_945867875.1 uncultured Ruminococcus sp.
CAAGCAGCCGCTTTGCATACTCCCTGTCCCGGGGATTTATCTTTTCCCACTCGCTTTCGGGAGTAACAATAATCTCGGGCTTGCCGCCAACAAGCTCCTTGCGGATTTTTTTATCCCTCGACCATTCCGAAATGGTTGTCCATATATCATCAAAATCGAAAGGGATTTTACGAAAAGAATCGTTATCCAGACGGTCATATTCCTTGTCAGTTTTCATAATGAAGAAATATACATTTTCTCCATGAGTTATTTCCAGAACGGTTTCGGGGATCATGGCACGGCTTCTGAGATACCTGTCAAGTGCAATATTCGTGAGCTTTTCGTCCGCATACTCAACTTCATTGCCCACCACTTTAGTAAGGTCTATCTCCACGACCTCCTGCGCCTTATTGTCGGGAACATTGTAGTCAAACCAACAAGGGAATTTCGTGCAGATCTTCCGCCTGCGGGGATATACTCTGATGATGAATTTCATCTTGCACTTGTGAACATATTCCTCGTATGCCTGAGCGAAATTATCGTCAAAGGGAATGTTCTCCGACTTTACATATTTCAGAAAATCCTTGTAGTACGGCTTTTTATACACCGCTGTCAGATATGCAATATCCTTAATGTCAAGGAGTACACAGTCCTTTATGGAAAGCTCGGAAGGTTTCTCACCCTTCATGAGCCTGTCCACATATTCCTTCAGGTCATTGAAATCTCCGTTATCCAAGCCATTCTGAATATCAAGCTTTGTCAGCTTTTCAAGTGAAATGTTTTTGCCATCGGTAATAACAGCGGCAAACTCAATGTCATTCTCCAGCAGCATACCGAGAAATTCCTTATCCTTCAGATGAACAAATCCATCAGAGATGATCGTGTATGTGCTGTCATAGAGGGCAAGGGCAGACTGAATATCTATCTGCTGCATTTCATCAAATTTCTTTGAGAAAGCAGCACACAGGAGAACATTCTGAATTATCCTGCCGTTATATCTGTCCTCACCTTCGTCATTGCCCTGCTCCACAAGAATTTTTTCCACCTCGTCAATTTCATCGGAATAATTCTCACAGTCGGGCATGATCCTGATAAATGCGTCATCATCAATATACCCGCCGCCGTAAAGGATAAGCAGCGAAGCAAGTGCGGGTGAAAACTCCTTGCCCGATATTCCGTTCTTAATGCTGTCCGAAAGCCTTCGCACCTCAATATCCTCGGGCATATCCACACCGAAAATGTGAGCAATGAACATATCCCGCCACAGCTTTTCCTTCATCTGTGAAGATCCGCAGTATGTAAAAAGATTAACCTCTTTCATTCGCTTGCCTCCCGAAAATTGACATACTTTCCGTTTATGCTCATAACATACTTTATTTTCAGAGGATTGCCGCCTACCTGTTTCTTGACCTTGTAGAAAGGCTTGCCATCAAGCACGTCCTTTACATTGGCAGCGGTTATGGTTATTGAGTTGAATCTATCTTCCTTCCAAATGGAAAAATCGCATTTATCCCTGCCTGCGCTGCAATAGAAATTCTTTTCGCCCTCATATACATCACCGCCGCATTTCGGGCATTTTCCGAGAGATACCTTTTCTGCTTTCACCCTTTTCAGATTCACATATTTTCCTGTGTCCTCAAGGTTGTATTCTGCGGTAAATATTTTCCCGTCCTTCGCTTTTGCTCTGAGCTTTACGGTCTTTCCCGCAAGCAGATTTTTTATATGCTCTGCCGTAACGCTGTCCTCGATAAACTTGTCATTCTTCCACACTGTAAAACCGCAGCCGTCCTTGCCGCTTTCACAGTAATAGTTTTTCTCGCCCTCAAAAATATTCTTTCCGCATCGGGGACAGGTCCCGAGAACTTCTCTCTGCTTTGCTTTGGGATTTTCATATTTCAGCGGCTCTCTGTGCCTTGACGGACTTTTCTCATAATTCACAACGGAAGTAACAAATGCCTTAATTTCATCAATGAACTTGTCAGGATCAAAGTCCTTTTCCTTGATGTTATTGAAGGTCTGCTCCCACTCTGCCGTTCTTTCAAGGGATTTAAGGCTTTCGGGCAATGAGCTTATGAAATCTCTGCCCAGCGGTGTAGATACGATGTTCTTACCGCTTCTTTCCGCATAGCCGACCTCAATAAGCTGCTCGATAACATCGGCTCGGGTGGCTTCCGTTCCGATTCCCTTGCCTTTGACCGCCGTTTTCAGATCTTCGTCCTCAATTCGGTTGTCGATATTGTTCATTACGGATAACAGGCTCGCATCGGTAAAATGCTTTAAGGGCTGCGTTTCACATACCTTGATATGAATATCTTCGGGGATAAATGTGCTGCCCTCGGTGTAAGATAATTCGGTGGTATTCGCTTCATCGGTTTCGGTATCGAATGCTTTCCAGCCCATTTCCAAAGGCTTTATAGTTTTCAGCTTGTATGTAACATCATTGCACCAAAATTCATAATTGGTTTCAGAATAGGTATATGGCTTGTCCACCGCACAAAGCAGACGGTTCACAACAAGGTGATAAACATTGCGCTCCCGTTCCGTAAGCCTGTCAAGACTGTCCGTATTTTCCTCGGGGATAATGGCATGATGGTCATGCCCCTCCATTGCCTTGTTGTTTATGATTCGGCTGTCAAAATTGAGAGCCTGTCCCAGAAGCCGCCTGCTGCGCTCCGAATATTCTTCACGATCTACCATTTTGCTGACTACGGCAATGACCTTTCCCCGCATATCCTCGGAAATGTAGTTGCAGTCTGTTCTCGGGTATGTGGTGAACTTCTTTTCATAAAGGCTCTGAGCCGCTTCAAGGCTGTCTCTTATACACATCTCCGAGCCCACGAAGACGCTACGCTATCT
>CAMBJF010000263.1 GCA_945867875.1 uncultured Ruminococcus sp.
GTTTCGGGAAAGGTAAAGAGAACTGTCAGCGGAAGCGAGCTTACATCATTTTTCAATACCCGTAATCGTCACATAAATAAAGATACAGCCGTGTATAAATACGGCACAGAGGGTGGAGAGCTGCGGAGGATCGACCTTTTCAATGCAAAGAAAAACGAGCTTATCAGCGTTAAAATGGGCAGTGCTGAGGAAATGCGGATTGCTCTTTCGGAAAGAGGACTGAACAGCAAGACCATAAGCAAGCTCCTTGATGACGTAAATAATGCTCTTACAGATAATCAGAAAAAAACCTTTTCATATACAGCGGAGAAATCCGAGATAGTATATGCGGATATTCCGAATATAGGTGAATATCTTGCACAGTCACAGCTTTCGCAGACAGTTATAGGCAAGGCTGAATGTATGGGTGAAATTCCAATAGATAACGGAGCTAAATGCTGCGTTCTGGATAACAACACACAGAAATTTGCGGTTATTCCCGTACTGCCCGTGCATCAAGTTCAGTCAATGCTTTCGCAGATGGGCTATTCCGAGGTATCGGCAAAGGAAATTGCCGAAAAGGTTGCAGCTTCATACAGAGATTCGGACATTGAATCGTCTGCCTATGAGGTAATGGAATACAAGCCTTGGGCAATTCGTTTTGACAGCTTTGAACAGAATAATGCGGAGCTTAACGAGCTGGGCTATCATACACTCAGGGACAGCACCGTAATTGTCAGAGATGACCCCGAAAACTATCGGTATATGCAGATAGAAAGGGACACACCTCTGGCAGAGGTGGAAAAGGCTCTCCGAGATGACTTCGGACTTGTAGATGATATTTCCACAGCTTTGGTTATGAAGCAGCTCATTTTTGATGAGATAATAAACGATGCTCACAGGCAGGAGCTTAGCGAAGCAAAGATATGTCAGCTTTCAAGCAGTATGATTGAGATAACCGCAAAGGAAAGCAAAAAATCTCTCATAATTCCCATAAGCAATATTGACACCGAAAGACTTGCCGATATAGGCATATCCGAAAAGGGTGCAAATGATATAAAGAAGTCCTTTGAAAAGAGCATATCGGATAAGAAATGCCCCGACAGGCAGACACTCAGCGAAATCAAGCATTTTGCACAGGAGAAATTCAAGGAAATATCGCAGGCTGTCAAGGATAAAGTCATCACTAAGGGCAAGGGAGGACAGGAGCATTAAGTATGGCAAGCAATATGGGAATACCCGAAAAGAAAACCGATACGCTTCTGTATATCATAATCGTTTGCTGTATTATCGCATTTCCCGTAATCGTACTTGCAGGCTATACCCTTGAAATGACCGCTGACAAAAACGGAAATATACAGGCATTTGAAGCTATCGGCAGTATCGGGGAATATATGGTCCCCGGAAATCTGGGCAAGGCATTTCAAGCCGTAATAAGCGGTAACGGAATGACACGAAATGCTTGCGTTTTCGGACTGTTCGGCAGTATGATAGCCATTATGTACCGACTTGTGGGAAACGGAAAGCGTTATCACAGGAGAGGTGTGGAACACGGTTCTGCAAGGTGGGGAAATCGGCAGGAAAAAGAGATAATTGCCGATACCACAAGGGCAGGCTTTTACAACAACGTAATATGTGCAAGTGACGTATTCCTTGTGCTTGACAGAAAGGTCAGGGAGCAGAACGAAGCGGCGGAAGAAGCCAAAAGCAAGAATAAAAAGAAAAATTCAAAGCCGAAAAACAGCAAGCCAAGCAATCTTACGGGTACGGAAATATCCATAAAGGACGTAACGAGTGCAAGCAGGGAAGCGGAAAAGATAAAGCCGATGCTAAATCTGAATATGATTATTCTGGGCGGCTCCGGTACCGGTAAATCCCGTTTCTTCGTAAAGCCCAATCTGCTCCAATGCAACACATCTTTTGTAGTCACCGATCCGTCCGGTGAGCTTGTGGAATCTTGCGGAAAGATGCTGGAGCAGCACGGTTATGAAATAAGGGTATTTAACCTTAACGATATGAAGCACAGCTCAAACTACAATCCGTTCCATTACCTAAAGGACAGCTCTGGAGAGATTAACAGCAATAACGTAATCAAGATGATAAACGTGTTTATGACCAATACAAAGGTTGAGGGAATGTCAGGCGGCGATCAGTTCTGGGACGATGCTACACGACTTCTGTTATCTTCACTCTGTTTCCTGCTTATAGAAACGGGAACGGAAGAAGAACAGAATTTTGCAGGAGTCCTTGACCTTATACACAAGGCAAAAGTAGTAGAGGGCAAGGAAGAAGAAAAATCCGAGCTTGACCTTATGTTTGACAAGCGAAAGGAAGCAGCTCCGAAAGCGTTGTCCGTGCAGTATTACGAAGAATTTAAGCAGGCGGCAGGAAAGACGATGCAGTCTATCCTCATTTCCACCACAACGAAGCTCCAATATTTCAAGCTGGAAAATGTCCGCAACCTCACATTTATGGACAATATCAGCCTTGAAACTATGGGAGATAAAAAGGTCGCTTTGTTTATCGTTATTCCCTCTACCGACACTACATACAACTTTCTGGCAGCTATGATGTACACACAATTATTTGACACTTTGTATGACAGGGCTATCAATCATTTTCACGGAAGATTGCCCGTTCACGTCAGATTTATCCTTGACGAGTTCGCAAACGTCGGAAAAATCCCCGACTTTGAAAAGGTATTAGCCACTTGCCGAAAGTTTGAAATATCTGCACAGGTTATTCTGCAAAACCTGTCGCAGCTCAAGCGTATGTATGAGAAATCGTGGGAAGAATTGCCCGGAAATTGCGACACCTTGATATATCTGGGCGGCAAAGACCAATTCACAAATGA
>CAMBJF010000264.1 GCA_945867875.1 uncultured Ruminococcus sp.
CTACACACTGCATATCGTCGGCAGCGTCAGATGTGTATAAGAGACAGCCCCATGGTCATTGTTACGAGATGAAACGGGAACAACACAGATTTTTTCCGATGAGTCGGCACTTACCACACTGGAACACTACATCAATATTTGTATCACAGAAACCATGGGAGCGGAGTATAACATAGATTCATTCAAGCTTTCCCGAATAGACTGCTGCGTTAATGTTATGCTGTCAGAGGATTATTCGGCGGCAAGATATATTAAGCTGATTCGCCGTTCAATCATAACAAGATCCAAAATAAACGAGAACTCATTTGATAGCAGTCAGAAAAATTATAAAGAAAAAAATAAGCATTATTTCAGCCTTACTATTGATAATACTACATTTACTGCATATGACAAGTATTATCAGCTTGATGATATCCGGGTTGATTATGAAAGCATCTCCGATTCGCTTTTGCGTCTGGAGCTTTCATATAATCGTGAGCATATTGCTGAAAAAATGCAGGCTTCAGGATATGAGCATAATATTGATGCAATAGGTGACTATATTCATCAGTGCAGAGATTATTTCACACAATACATATATGCTCATTTTCATATCGGATCATATCATCAAGATCCATATAGGCTAAAGTCTTTTCCTTGTCATCAAGCCGCTTTCCGTCAGAAAACACCTTTCCTTCGCTGTATGCATACTTTGTCAGCAATGAACTGCTGCTGTATTCAAGTCCTGTATTGTCCGCCGAGAATATCTGAGTATTTATGAACATATCGGGTCTGCCTATGGACAATACTATCTCATTGCGGCCATCCCCGTCAGTATCCGTGACAGTCAGCTGAACATATCTGTTGTCACTAAGCATTGCCGTTTCCTGATTCATAGACATTGTGGATATCAGCACAGGGAAATATGTATTATCGGATATAACGTGAAAATCGGGATTATCATATGCCATAGATACTACCGAAACGCAAAGTGACCTGAAAAACTCGTCGTGCCCCTCCGCCTTGTATGCGGAAAGCTGAAAAATGTCATCGTATCCGTCCTTATTATAATCATACAGCATTGATACATACTTATTTTCTTTCAGAGAAGCCGTATCAATAATGATATACTCCATTGGGATATTATTTTCAGTTTCAAAGAGAAGCGGCATTTCCATATCCTCTTCAGATATCCTTTCGGCTATGTCAAAATCAAGATCTTTATAGCAGGAACTATATTTTCTGAACGGGTCAGCCGTTTCCTCTGCCGATATATGTGGCAAATCTTCCAAAGCAGCAGCATTGCGATAAATGAATATTCCCAGAATAATACACAACACGGCTGCAAGCGACAAAACAACAGGATATGCTTTTTTTACGTTCAGAGCTTTCAGAACCTCGTCTGCATCTGAAAATCGTTCATCAGGGTCAAGTCTTGTGCATCTGAAAATAATATCTGAGTATTTCTTATCAAAAGCAAGGCTGCCGAGAATACACTCAAGTGTCTTGCCAAGCGCATATATATCGGAGCGCTTGTCGGTCTGGGAAAATCCGTACTGTTCGGGCGGTGCAAAGCCATCTGTACCGAGATATCGTGTATCGCTGTCTGCAGCAGGCTTAACTAATCTCGCAGCGTCAAAGTCAATAAGTCTGATATGTCCGTCTTGCGCCATGAGAATATTTGAAGGCTTTATATCCCTGTGAACTATCCCCAGCCTATGGATATGTGTCAGAACAGTACAAAGTTCCTTTGCGGCACTTATCATACTTTTTTCAGAAAAACAGGCTTCGGATACAATTCTGCCTTCAATATATTCTTCCGTGATCTCAACATTATCCCCGTCTGATGAAACGGAATATATTACGGGCATATATGGATGAGGAGCGTCCTTCAATATCTCATAAACCTCGGCACAACCATTATGAATAATTCGTCTGATCGTCTTTTGACCATCTGCATCTGTTTCAGCAGATATCTGCCCACGTTCATTTTCTTTCAGGATCTGCCGCATTTTTCTCACCCCGAATCTTGACATTTTGTTGGAATTATGATATCATATTCTAAAAAAAATGTCAACAAGAGGCAGGCTTATGATAAAAAATACAGATGAAATGCAGCAGGAAATACTGAGTGCTGACAATATTTATGATATACTTGACAAAGATCATGAAAGCTTTCACTTTGAGGAGCTTTCCGGGTATCTGCAAAAACTGATTGAAAAGAAAAAAATTAAACGTGCCGAAGCAGTACGAAAAAGCGGACTTGACCGAAGCTACGGTCATCAGATCATTTCCGGCAGAAAGGTTCCATCCCGCGACAAGCTTATCGCTCTTTCCTTCGGAATGAACCTTGACCTTGATGAGGTCAATGACCTATTAAAAGTTTCACGCAACCGTACGCTGTATTCACGTGACCAAAGAGATGCAGTAATTATTTTTGCTTTATCAAACAAGCTGAGTATTATTGAAACCAATCAGTTACTGTTTGACAAAGGGATCGAAACAATTTCATGATTGTTTGATCAAACCTTTTTTCATTTACTAAAGATGGATATGGCAAAATACTACTGCCATCTTTCAACATATCCCATATAGATAATATTCCCATAACAAAAGGCTTTTCACTATTATGACCGCCGCAGTGCGCGCCTCACCTCGACCAAAAACAGTATAGCAAAAGGGTCTGCGGATTTTTATTTTCGCAGACCCTTTTGCTATACTGTTTTTAAATCAGAAAAGCTTTTTCATACCTGCCGCTCAGTTCATATCCATCTGTCATCGATCTCATCTCTGAGCTCTTCAAACACTGTCTCTTATACACATCTGACGCTGCCGACGATATGCAGTGTGTAG
>CAMBJF010000265.1 GCA_945867875.1 uncultured Ruminococcus sp.
CTGCAAGAGCCGCAAGGAAAAGGGTGCTTCCTATATTTGATGCAAAGAAAAGGGAGTAAAACTCCATTGGGAAAATAAACCAGAGTATGACCCATAGAAGTGCGGCAGCGACACAAACGATGGCTGCGATACCCTTTCTTTTCAAAGTAAAATATCTTTCTTTTTTTTCATTTTCATTCATTTTAATGTACATATCCTTTCGGAGTAATATGAGAATATTTTATCATAATATCTCATTTAAGTCAACTGTATTTTTATTTGAAATCGTCAATTTCAGCTCAATATATTTATACTGCTAAATATGTTTAAACACGTTAAACGTTTAAGAACCGCAAAAAATAAATGTTCATATTTTATTATCACAAATACTGTTGAAAACCTTTTTATATGATGTAAAATAACTGTCAGTGCCTGAGAAAAACAAGGAGGTTTTCGGGCTTAACGGAACGTAAAATACAGCTTGAAAAAGTCTTTACAAAAAAGGGGGAACAGTTAAATATGTTTCAGATCAAATGGCTATGGGAAAATTTGAAAGGCTACCGTGCGGTGTATGTGCTTGCGCTCTGCCTGACCGTTGTGTGTCAGTCAATGTACATCATAACCCCACATTACAGCAGCAGAATAGTCGATGAATACATCTACGGTGAACACGCTGCCGAAAATCTTTCATCTAATCCCAACGGACTCATTGCTCTTGTTATTGCAATGATAGGCTTCACACTTCTGCGGACAATTATTACATACACCTCGGGAATATGCTACGAAAAAGCATCTCAGGGAATAATCTACAAGGTCCGCAACTATCTTTTCGCCAATGTTCAGAGACAGGACGCAGACTTCTTTGACAAAAACCGCACAGGCGACCTTATGACACGTCTCAGCGGCGACCTTGATATGGTCCGTCACTCCATTGCCTGGATAATCAAATCAATACTTGAATGCTTCATACTTTATACGGCATCTGTTGTATTTTTCTTTTCAATAGACTGGCTTATGGCACTGTGTATGATAGCTCTTACCCCTGTGATATTCGCAATTACAATGGCTTTCAGAAAGGTCATCGGTCCCAAATATGTTGAACAGAGAGACAGGCTTTCGGAAATGAACACGGGCGCTGAGGAAAACATTTCGGGAAACCGTGTTGTCAAGGCTTTTGCACGTGAAGATTACGAGGAAGCAAAATTTGACGCTCAGAATAAAAAATATTCCGACGCAAACAAAGCCGCTTCCCTGCTTTGGCTGAAATTCTTCCCATACATCGAAGTCACAGCTCAGGGACTTTCCGTTGTACAGATACTTGCAGGCGGACTTTTCGTTATAAGCGGAAGAATTACTGTGGGCGAATATACCGCATTTTCGGGCCTTATCTGGACAATGTCCAACCCTATGAGAATGCTCGGAAATATCGTGAACGACCTCCAGAGATTCGTTGCTTCGCTCAATAAAATTATTGAGATATACTATTCCCGTCCACTTATCGTTGACCGTGCGGACGCTGTGGATAAGAGTGAACGCTTTGATGGCTCTGTTGAGTTTGACAATGTAACGTTTTCCTACAACAAGAAAAATCCCGTGCTGAAAGACATATCTTTCAAGATAAAGCCCGGGGAGACTGTTGCTATAATGGGTCCCACGGGTTCGGGAAAAACCACGCTTATCAATCTTATCTCACGTATGTACGATGTTGACAGCGGAAAGGTAATGGTTGACGGAGAAAATGTGCGTATGCTGAAGCTCAGTCAGCTGAGAAGAAATATAGGTGTTGCATCTCAGGACGTGCTCCTTTTCTCGGACACCATTGAGGGAAACATCGCTTTCGGAAACAGCTCAATGTCCGATGATGATGTGCACAAATATGCATCTCTCGCAGCAGCTGATGACTTTATCCGCAAAACTTCCGACGGCTATGACACCATAATCGGTGAAAGAGGCGTGGGACTTTCGGGTGGGCAGAAGCAGAGAATATCCCTGGCAAGAGCACTGGCTGTAAAACCCTCTGTGCTTATCCTCGACGATACAACATCGGCTGTGGATATGGAGACGGAAAAGTACATTCAGAACAGTCTCAGAAATCTTGATTTTAAATGCACCAAAATAATCATTGCTCAGCGAATCTCCTCCACAAAGGACGCTGACAAGATAATCGTTCTCCGAAACGGCACTATCGAGGACATCGGAACTCACGATGAACTCATCGGCCGCAAGGGATATTACAGAGAGGTCTATGACCTCCAGACCTGACAAAAAGGGAGTGATATAAATGGCAAGAAACAAATTTGATGTTGATGAAGAGCTTGAAAGCCCTTTTGACATACGGCACTTCAAACGTGCCCTGAAATATGTTGCCCGCTATAAAAAGCAGGTAATCATTTCAATGATACTCAGTATTTTTGCGGCAGTCATCGGACTGTTCGCACCTCTGATAACCCAGCGAGCACTTGACGTTACAATTCCCGCAGGAGACAAAAAGGAGCTTATACTGCTTGCAGTCCTGCTTCTCCTGTCAATAATCATAAGCGTGGAATTTTCCGCAGTGAGAGCAAGGATTATGACCAAGGCGGGTCAGGATATGGTCTACGATATCCGAAAAGACCTTTTTAAGCACCTCCAGCAGCTCCCCTTTGAGTATTACGACACACGTCCCCACGGAAAGATACTTACACGAGTTATAAACTATGTAAACAGCGTTTCCGACCTGCTCACAAACGGACTTATCACCTTTGTTCTCGAACTTTTCAACATACTTTTCATAATCATATTTATGTTCATCGCTGTCTCTTATACACATCTGACGCTGCCGACGATATGCAGTGTGTA
>CAMBJF010000266.1 GCA_945867875.1 uncultured Ruminococcus sp.
GTTCATCGTTTCACAGCGCACCTCCTCCATTCTCCACGCCGACAAGATAATCGTTCTCGACGACGGAAAGGCTGTTGGCATCGGCACTCACGCAGAGCTTCTTGAAAACTGCGAGGTATATAAGGAAATTTACAATTCACAGTTCAAAAAGGAGGCGGTCTGAGTGGCGGCAAAGGCTAAGGTTCCGAGCGGAACTCTTAAAAAGGTTTTCGTTTACGTTAAAAGATACATTCCCCTTATCATCATTTCCGTGCTCACTGCGGCGGCTTCGGTGGGGCTGACGCTGTATGTTCCCATTCTTGCGGGAAATGCCATTGACTGTATTGTTGGAAAGGGAAATGTTGATTTCGCAAAAATTGCGGACATTCTTCTGAAAATCGGCATTACTGTGGGCATTACCGCTGTTGTTCAGTGGGTGATGAACACGGTGAACAACAGGATAACATATCACGTTGTCCGTGATGTGAGAAACGAGGCTTTTGAGAAGATGCAGAAGCTTCCTCTCAGCTATCTTGACGTTCACCCCGCAGGCGAGACTGTGAACCGTATCATTGCGGACGCCGATCAGTTTGCGGACGGTCTGCTTATGGGCTTTACACAGCTTTTCACGGGCGTTATCACCATTCTCGCCACACTCATTTTTATGCTGAGCATAAGCTGGAAGATAACTCTTGCGGTTGTAGTCCTCACACCTCTTTCCCTTTTCATCGCAAAGTTTATTGCGGGAAAGACCTATTCTATGTTCCGCTTACAGTCTGAGACGAGGGGCGAGCAGACTGCTTTCATTGACGAGATTATAGGCGGTCAGAAGATAGTTCAGGCATTCGGCAGAGAGGAAAAGAGTCTTGAAAAGTTTGACGAGATAAATGACAGGCTTGCAAAATGCTCTCTCCGTGCTACATTCTTCTCTTCTATCACAAATCCCTCCACACGTTTTGTAAACAACGTGGTTTATGCGGCGGTGGCTCTGACGGGTGCGCTGACCTGCGTTGCTACGGCGGGGGCGGCTGTTCCCTTTACCGTGGGTCAGCTTTCTGTGTTCCTTTCCTACGCAAACCAGTACACCAAGCCTTTTAACGAGATATCGGGCGTTGTTACTGAGCTCCAGAATGCTCTTGCCTGCGCTGCAAGGCTTTTTGAGCTTATCGAGGAGGAGCCTCAGATTCCCGACAAGGAAAATGCGGCTGTGCTTTCCGACCCCAAGGGCAATGTTAAGCTTGAAAATGTTAGCTTCTCTTATGTGCCTGACAGGAAGCTCATCGAAGACCTTAATCTTAATGTCAAGCCGGGTCAGAGGGTTGCTATCGTTGGTCCTACGGGCTGCGGCAAGACTACCGTTATCAATCTGCTGATGAGATTTTACGATGTGGACGGCGGTTCTGTCAAGGTTGAGGACATTGACATCAGGGATATGACGAGGGCAAGTCTGAGACAGAATTACGGTATGGTGCTTCAAGAAACTTGGCTCAGGGCGGGCACTGTTAAGGAAAACATCGCTATGGGCAAGCCTGATGCCACGGACGAGGAAATTATTGCGGCGGCAAAGGCATCTCACGCTCACGGCTTCATAAAGAGACTGTCAAACGGCTATGACACGGTTATCGGCGAGGACGGCGGCAGTCTTTCTCAGGGTCAGAAGCAGCTATTGTGTATTGCACGAGTTATGCTCTGTCTGCCGCCTATGCTCATTCTGGACGAGGCGACTTCTTCAATCGATACCCGTACCGAGATAAAGATTCAGGAGGCTTTTGCACGGCTTATGGAGGGCAGGACAAGCTTTATTGTTGCTCACCGCCTTTCGACTATCCGTGAGGCTGATGTTATCCTTGTTATGAAAGAGGGTCACATCATCGAGCAGGGAAATCACGAATCCTTACTTGCAAAGAATGGCTTCTATGCAAAGCTGTACAACAGTCAGTTTGCGGATTAAGGGGGTATTATGAAAAAAGCTATTGTATTTTTTATGGCTATGGTCTCTTCGCTGGTATGCGCCTGCGTGGACGCTCCTGCGGAGAGTGACCGTACATCGGAATCAACTACTATTGAAAGCGAGGTCACAAAAATGGATTACAAGGCACTTGGAAAGCCGCTGGTTGCGCTTACATTCGACGATGGACCGAATATCGTCACAACACCGCAGGTACTTGATGTGCTTGAGGAAAACGGCGTAAGAGGCTCATTCTTTCTCGTTGGCAACAACATCACCGAGAGCACCGAAAAGGTGGTGAAACGGGCGTATGATATGGGCTGCGAGATAGACAATCACTCAAAGACCCACTCGGATATGACGAAGATGAGCGCTGAGGACATCAGGGCGGAAATCGATTTTGTCCGTGAAAAGGTGAGGGACATTACGGGGGAGGACACAAAGTTCTTCCGTCCGCCGTACATTGCGGTGAATGACGAGATGTATGACGCTATCGATATGCCCTTTATCTGCGGTGTGGGCTGCAATGACTGGGAGGACAGCGTTTCCGCCGAGGAAAGGGCTGAGCGCACCTTAAAGCAGGTGAAGGATGGCACCATAGTGCTCCTCCACGATATGCAGGGCAATTCAAAGACCGTTGAGGCGCTGAAAACAATTATCCCGACCCTGAAAGAGGAGGGCTACGAATTTGTTACCGTTTCGGAGCTTTTTGAGGCTAAGGGCATTGAGATAAGCGGCGATGACAGAGGGCTTTATACCTTTGTGGAAGAGAAAAAGTAAGATATGAAATAACAAAACCCGCTCCCATTTTTACCGGGAGCGGGTCAGTCTGTCGAATAACCCCTAATTCGCAAGCGGATTAGGGGTTAAAAAGTA
>CAMBJF010000267.1 GCA_945867875.1 uncultured Ruminococcus sp.
TTCTCGGTTTCGCTTCTCTTACTTTGCTCTTTGTTCAATTTTCAGGGTTTGATTAAAACCTTGATAATACAGAAGCCGGTGCATATGGCTATGAGGTTCCACCTGTTCCCATTCCGAACACAGAAGTTAAGCTCATACACGCCGAAGATACTTAGATGGTGACGTCTTGGGAAAATAGGGCTGCGCCGGCACTTTCTGTATATTCCTCAATAGCTCAGTCGGTAGGACGTGCGTAACGGTCTTACAACTGAAACTAATTTGAGCAAATTCCCAAAATTTAATATATTCCTCAATAGCTCAGTCGGTAGGACGTATGTAACGGTCTTACAACTGAAACAAGTTTGAGCAAATTTCCAATATTTAATATATTCCTCAATAGCTCAGTCGGTAGAGCGCATGACTGTTAATCATGATGTCGCTGGTTCGAGTCCAGCTTGGGGAGCCAGGAATTGAAAGCCCGTAGATGACGTATCTACGGGCTTTTTCGTTGTTTTGTGTGGGCGGGCTGTACTCGAACTGCCCGTCAAATGTGACAATTTTTGCGAACGACTTTTGTGCATTGAGCAGAATTTTTACAGTTAACATGGTTCGGTTGCAGGCGTTTGAGCTAATGAGATGATTATCCTTTCATTTCCTTTAAAACACCCTTATCCATTTCACAAACAGTACTCTATTTTTGAAGGAATAAATACATCTGACCAATGTGCAAAGATGATACAAAGCCGTATTTCACTAATGCTTGATGAGCAAAGGTGATGCATGTATTTGCATAACGAATAAGCATTTACAAAATCAATGCTTGCCAAGACAAAGCGTTATTCTTCCGAGCCCCATACACTTCCTATTAGCAATGATCCCTCTACTGTTCTGCGGAGGGCTAGATTTATTCCGTATATTTTCTGTGAAATATAACAAAATAAGCTATCATATTAACAGTAAGTGCTCCGAACCAAGCGGCGGCATCTGCCAATGCAACAGCAATAAAGTCAAACCTCGGAATCAGAATGAAAATGGCGATCATTCTCAGTACCATTTCAAGTATTCCCGAGATCATCGGTACAGAAGGACAACCCATACCCTGAACAGCGTTTCTGAAAATAAAAATGCAGTTGACGCCAATGAGTATAAATCCAAGTATCCTATTATACCATATCATACACAAAAAAGCCACCCTTTCGGGTGACTTTTTCGACAGACTGAGCCTTTGCAGATGTGTGCAAAGGCTTTTTGTGCATAAAGAGTAGTTTTCATACTATTCAGAACTAATTGAATTATTTCGGTAAAATATCAAAATCCTTTTTAACGAAGCAGATAAAAATATTCCTTTCCGTCAATGGTAATTACTGCTCCAAATAAATATTCAACACCATGATAAATAGAAGGAATATCTACGCAGAAATCGTCAAAATCTGCATAATAATAGTCCGATTTGTCGCTGCAGTCTACATGGCAGTTCAGATAACGGCGAACCTTATATCTATAGCACTGAATATCTCCTCTTTTTGCAGCATTGAGTGCAAGCAGATTTTTTTTGTGCCGATGAATGCAGTATATAATATACGCAAGAAAACCGGCAAGGATAATAAGCCAAAGACTCAAAGGATCCTTCAATGTGTCATTTAAGACAGAGATTGTTAAATTTAGTGCAATAACAATAAATCCAACGATCATCAAGATAACCTTGACATTGCTTTCGTTTGTGCGATTTTCAAAGGATTTTCTGAGACGTGTATCATATTCCCAAGGCTCGCCCCTCATAATATAATTTCTCAGACGTGGGTTCACTTTACAGCCGTCTGACTGATAAAATGCGGGCTCCTCTGTCTTATAAACGACCTCCGGTCCGCTTTGGTTGAAAAAAATCATTCTATCTCTCCTTATTTTCATTCCACATCATTAAACAGGAAAAACATATCATTGCCGTTTATATTTATTATCACTGCGTAAACATATTCCGCACGCTCCCATTTTTCAGAGGGATTCGGCAGCTCAACACAGAAATCCTTTAAGTCAATAAAATATCTGTACTCCGTTGAATCTGTTCCTTCATAAGCATATCGGAATATCTGACGACGTTTGTACATATAGCACTCCGTAAAACTTGGCTGAATGCTGCTTATTGCTTCACCGTATGCTTTGCGCTGCTCGTCCATTTTGGAGGATACTTTAAGCAGTGCCAACCCTCCCGCAATGGTTCCCAATGCTATAAATGCAGGGATAAGTATGGCAGCGGGATAGCTGTTTTCCGGAACGTATATCATCTGTATAATGAGAATAACGATGCCGATTATCGGGATAAACACCGAAGCAAGCGTCAATATTCCAAACACCTTTAATAACGCCCGTCTCCTTGAAAAAAGTCTTTCCGAACCGTCAAGGAGAAAAATTCTTGAAAAATACGGGTATGATAAAAGGTGCAGCGTCGAAAACGATCTTGAAAGACTTTCGGGCAGAATTTCTTCATCAGAGGAATTTCCCCACGAGATCGGAATTTTTCTCGGCTATCCCACGGAAGATGTTGTGGGATTTATCCGCAATAAGGGCGAGAATTTCAAGCTTTGCGGGTGCTGGAAGGTTTACGGCGATGCCGAAAATGCCAAGCGCATTTTCGTGAATTACGAAAGGTGCAGAAAATTTCTGTGCAATAAAATTGACGGGGGCATTGATATTTACCAAGCCCTCAATATCCTTGAGACCTGCAAATAAAAGTCAAGTCCCCCAAAGCTGAATTTACAGATAATTCA
>CAMBJF010000268.1 GCA_945867875.1 uncultured Ruminococcus sp.
CTACACACTGCATATCGTCGGCAGCGTCAGATGTGTATAAGAGACAGCCACCTGTCCGTTTATGACCTGGGACACCCCCGTTTCCGACAAGTGCCCCAAGTGCAATGACGGCACCACGCTCTTCAAAAAGGGCGGAAAAATGTTCTGCCTGAAGGAAGGCTGCGGCTACGAGGTCGCCATTAAAAAGGAAAAATAATTATGGATAAAGAAATAACCGTTATCGGCGCAGGTCTTGCAGGCTGCGAGGCTGCGTGGGCGGCTGCTCAGGCGGGGGCAAAGGTACGGCTCATTGAAATGAAGCCGAAAAAATTCTCCCCCGCTCATAAATACAAGGGCTTTGCGGAGCTTGTGTGCTCAAATTCGCTGAAAGCCTCACGGATAAATTCGGCGGCAGGACTTTTAAAGGAAGAAATGCGCCGTCTCGGCTCCCTGACAGTTCCCTGCGCCGAGGAAAATGCCGTTGCGGCAGGGGGCGCACTTGCCGTTGACAGAGAAAAATTCTCCGACAGCGTTACGGAAAAAATACTCTCTCACCCGAACATCACCCTTGTATCCGAGGAGACAGAAACCATTCCCGACGGGTACTGCATAATCGCCAGCGGCCCTCTCACATCAGGAAAGCTTGCGGAAAATATCGGCGCGCTCTGCGGAAAAAGGCTCAGCTTTTTTGATGCCGCCGCCCCGATCGTCACCTTTGATTCCATTGATATGAGCAAGGCATTTTTCGCCGCACGCTACGGCAGAGGGGGCGACGATTACATCAACTGCCCGTTTACAAAGGAAGAGTACCTTACCTTTCACCACGAGCTTGTAAATGCCGAGTCAGCCCCCGTCCACGACTTTGACCGTCCCGAAAATTCACGTGATGACTTCACGGTATATGAGGGCTGTATGCCAATAGAGGTGCTTGCAAAGCGTGGTGAGGACGCAGCACGGTACGGCGCAATGAAGCCCGTGGGTCTCACCGACAGCAGAACGGGCATACGCCCCTATGCGGTAGTCCAGCTCAGACGTGAAAACGCCGAGGGCACGCTTTTTAATCTGGTCGGCTTTCAGACAAATCTGAAATTTCCCGAGCAGAAGCGTGTTTTCTCAATGATTCCCGGACTTCAGAATGCAGAATTTGTCCGCTACGGCGTAATGCACCGAAACTCATTTATCGACTCCCCACGCCTGCTGAACGGCGATTTTTCAATGAGAGAGCACCCCGAAATTTATTTTGCGGGGCAGATAACAGGTGTGGAGGGCTATATGGAGTCCGCCGCCTCGGGCATAATGGCAGGACTGAACATTGTCCGCCGAATGGAGGGCAAGCCCCCCATAATTCTCCCCCGTGAAACGATGATAGGCGCACTTTCCCGCTACATTTCCGATGAGACCGTGGAGAATTTCCAGCCAATGGGCGCAAATATGGGCATTCTTCCCGACATCGGCGTCCGCATAAAGGACAAGCAGCAGCGATATCAGGCGGTTGCGGACAGGGCACTTGATGCATTTGAGGCATACCTAAATGGTACAGAGTAATTACTACTAACCTTTAACCAACCTATAGACAAATTCGACAGCTATAACGCAGCCACTCATCGTCAAGCTCCCTTGCCGGGCGCAGCGAGGGCTATGCGGACACTGCGGGGCTTATAAACGGCGTTGCAAAAAGGTTTCACGGCTTTAATGCCGATGATCTTGACAGGATAGTCCGTGAAAACAACAAACACCGATATTCTTATAACGAGGACAAGACAAAAATTCGTGCCGTTCAGGTACATTCAGTTTTATATGTAAATATTAACTTTGAAAAGGAAACGCCCCCAAGCGTTTTATACCACGGCACCTCTGAAACCTTTATCCAAAGCATAATGAACGAGGGACTTAAGCCCATGACACGGCAATATGTCCATCTGTCCGCAGATAAGGATACCGTCTATAACGTAGGCAAGCGGCGGAGAGAGCCTGTTGTGCTCCTTGTGGACTGCGAAAAAATGCACAGTGACGGCTATGAGTTTTACATATCCGAAAACGGTGTATGGCTCACAAAGGAAGTCCCTGCAAAATATATCAAAAGGCTGTAATCTCAGAAAGGAATGGTAATATATGAACATAATCGTTGACGCATTCGGCGGAGACAACGCACCTCTCGAGGTCATAAAGGGCGCAGCGCAGGCTGTTGCCGATTTCGGAATCGAAATAACCCTCACGGGAAACGAAAAAATAATAAAGGAGACCGCCGAAAAAAACGGAATAAGTCTCGACAAGATATCCATAATACATACCGAGTCTGTCATCGACATTCACGAAGAACCCACCGAGATCGTGAAGAGCCGCAAGGACTGCTCAATGGCGGTCGGCTTGCAGGCGCTTGCCGATGACAAGGGAGATGCATTCGTAAGCGCAGGCAGCACAGGCGCACTGGTGGTCGGCTCCACATTCATCGCCAAGCGTCTCAAAGGCGTAAAGCGCCCCGCCCTCGCACCCATTCTCCCCACCGCCAGCGGTCATCTTATCCTTATGGACGGCGGAGCAAACGTTGACTGCCGCCCCGAAATGCTTATGCAGTTCGGCATTATGGGAAGCTGCTATATGGAAAAGGTAATGGGCGTAAAGTCCCCCAAGGTCGGACTTCTGAACGTAGGCGCAGAGGACACCAAGGGCAGAGAGCTTGACAAGGAAGCCTACAAGCTCCTCACCAATGCCCCCGTTGATTTCTACGGAAATCTTGAAGC
>CAMBJF010000269.1 GCA_945867875.1 uncultured Ruminococcus sp.
CTTAAGTCTTTCATTCTTTCTCATCGGTATCACCGACAGCTTTATTATATTACCATATCTGTTCCCGTTTGTCAAGCGTTTTTTCTCAATTCGGCACTATGCTGACATTATCACACATTAATTCCACACTCATTGTCACATTTTGCCTAAACACATATGTGATCTTTAATATCCTCAAACTTTTTCTCGCCAATTCCCTTAACATTCATAATGTCCTCAGGCTTTTCAAAAGGTGTCTGTGCCCTATATTCTATAATTTTCTCGGCAGTTTTCTCCCCAACACCCTTAAGCTTCATAAGCTCCGCCGCATCAGCCGTGTTGATATTGACAAGTCCCGCCGCCTGCTCTTCTGTTGCAGAAACACTTGTAGATGTATCAGCCACACTTTCCGCCGATACCTCTTCGGTTACTATTATAGTATCATCAGTATTGACCGTTTCAGCCAAATTATCCTCAGCCGTCACAGCCTTGTCCTCAGCCTCGATTATCTCCACCGCAGGCATATCGACGCTCTTCTTGTCAGCGATAAGCCCGCCTGTTATGAGCACGGCAGCAGATGCTATAATAAGCACCGCCGCCAGTACAATCCTGTTGATATCCTTTTCGGAGCTTTTCATAAAATCACCGCTCAGTCATCAAAATCCAGATCGTAAAGGTCAAGCACCTCTTTTATCTCCCCGAAGGAATACCCCTTCCGAGCCAGAGCATTCTTGACCTTCTCCACGCCCTTCCTGTCCGTCAGATACCGCTCATACTTCTGCTCAACAAGCTTTTCAAGGCGCTCAAAAGGCTCATCTTCCTCCGAGAAATTCTCCATAGCCTCCTCGATAATTTCTGAGCCCAGCCCTTTCAGCCGCATTTCCTGCTTGACACGATACCGTCCCAGCTTCTTCACCTCAAAAAGCTGCCTGCAAAGCTTCTCCGCATACCGCCTGTCGTTGATAACGCCGATCTCCGCCAGACGGTTGCACACCTCAAAGCATATATCTTCGGAATAATTCTTCTCCAGCTTGTCAAAAAGCTCCCTGTATGAATGATCTCTCGACTCCATAAGGTACAAAGCCCTCTCACGGGCACGGCGGAGGTCATTTTCATAAATGAGCCTGTCCGCCTCTTCCTCCGAAAGCTCCATACCCTTTGCAATATTATATTTTCGGATAATTTCCGAGTGTATGTAGATCTTCATCTCCTGCGCAAGGCCGCCGCCCGACAGCTCCACGCACATCATACTGCCCTTAAAGGGCGAAACATCTGCAACTATCATCAGGTATCAACAGGAGTAAACTCCTCATAATCGTCATCGGGGTCAATGTCGATGTCCACCGCAGCCTTGGGAGCAGCTTCGGCAGCATTTTCCTCGGGAACAATTTCCTCTGCACCGTCAGCCGATGCCTCAGCCGCAGCAGCCTCCTTAGCAGCGTCCTTCTTGCTCTTCTTGGAAGCAAGAACGATATTGTCCTGATTTTCCTTTATCTTGTCCTCGATTTCCTTCATAATTTCGGGATTCGTGCGCAGAAATTCCTTTGCGTTCTCACGGCCCTGACCAATTTTCTGACCATTGTACGAGAACCAAGCACCGCTCTTTTTGATAATATCAAGATCGGTAGCAAGGTCGCACACCTCGCCTACACGGTCAATGCCCTTACCGAAAATAAGGTCAAATTCGCACTCCTTGAACGGGGGAGATACCTTGTTCTTAACGACCTTGCACTTCGTCCTTGCGCCGATAGGCTCGCTGCCCACCTTGATAGTCTCGCCCCTTCTTACCTCAATGCGAACGGAGCTGTAGAATTTAAGCGCTCTTCCGCCGGGGGTAGTCTCAGGGTTTCCGTACATAACGCCGATCTTTTCACGGACCTGATTTATGAAAATGGCAACGCAGTTGGACTTGGATATAACAGAAGTCAGCTTTCTCATCGCCTGTGACATAAGACGGGCAAGGAGACCAACGTGATTTTCGCCCATCTCTCCCTCAATTTCGGACTTTGTTACCATAGCCGCAACGGAGTCGAGGACGATGCAGTCGATAGCACCCGAACGGACAAGAGCCTCCGCAATTTCAAGAGCCTGCTCACCGCTGTCAGGCTGTGAAACGAGAAGATTGTCGATATCAACGCCAAGAGCCTGCGCATAAACAGGGTCAAGAGCGTGCTCAACGTCAATGAAAGCAACCTCGCCGCCAAGCTTCTGAGCCTGAGCCACAACGTGAAGAGCAACGGTAGTCTTACCGGAGCTTTCAGGACCGTATATCTCAACGATACGTCCTCTGGGCACGCCGCCTATTCCAAGCGCCATATCAAGCGTCATAGAGCCTGTGGAGATAGCGTCAACATTGAAGTCGGGAGCCTTGCCCAGCTTCATAACAGCACCCTTTCCGTACTGCTTTTCTATATGAGCGATAGCAGCGTCAAGAGCCTTTTTCTTCTCCTCAGCCGTTGCCAGCTTGACAGGGACCTGCTTAGCCACCGCTTTTTTCTTTTCAGCCATAAAAAATGTCCTCCTAAAATAAACTACTATAATTATAACATATGTGCCGCAAAAATCAAGAGAAATTGCTTCCTGTATTTATTTTCTTATCAACATTATACTAAATCATCTGTGTAAATATCGTAACAGCAGTATATACTTTTAGTATATTACCGCAAATCATAACAGCCAGTATATAATACTATATCTGTCTCTTATACACATCTCCGAGCCCACGAGACGCTACGCTATC
>CAMBJF010000270.1 GCA_945867875.1 uncultured Ruminococcus sp.
GGGGATTTTTTGCGTTTTGCGTGGCAGTTTTTTGCGTTTTGCGTGGCAAGCTACACGCTCATTTTTTATTTTCTGCGGTATTCTTTGACATACTTAACAATAGTAGTAAGCATCTTTGGGGTGTCAAGGGGCTTTGCGATATGGTCATTCATACCCGCAGCTCTGCTCTTTTTAACGTCCTCTACAAAAGCATTTGCAGTCATAGCGATGATCGGTATTCTGGCCGCATCGTCTCTTTGGAGTTTTCGTATCTCTCTCGCAGCGGTGCAGCCGTCCATTACGGGCATCATAATGTCCATAAGGATAACATCGTAATGACCCGTTTCCGAGGCTGAAAATGCCCTTACAGCTTCCTCGCCGTCCTTGGCAGTATCAACGGACGCACCCTCTTCTTTAAGCATAAACTGCGCAATTTCCGCATTCAGCTCATTGTCTTCAACAAGCAGTATATTCATACCCGAAAGTGCGTTCTTTTCAAGCACGATCTCGCTGTCCGCAGCGTGTGCATCGTGATTTATCTTGAATGGCAAAGTTACAACAAACTTGCTGCCGATGTCCTTGCAGCTCGTTACCTCAATTGTTCCATTCATTATGTCGGTGAGTTTTTTAATTATGGACATACCGAGACCCGTGCCGTGATATTCGCTTCGTGAGCCTGAATTTTCCTGAGTGAAAGGCTCGAACATTTTCTTCTGAAACTCTTCGCTCATACCAATGCCCGTGTCCGCAATGGAAAATCTGATGATAACATTGTCGCTGTCGGAGAATATCTCGGTTATCTCGCTTGTGACAGTTCCGTTTGGACGGTTGTATTTCACTGCATTTGACAGAATATTTATAAGTATCTGCTTTACGTGAAGGGGACTTCCAATAAGTTTATCGTGTTCAATGGGCTTCGGGTCGTTTCTTATGCATTTTAGCCCACGCTTGGCGGCAGTGGTGGAAATTATGTCGAAGCATTCGTCGATGACCTCATTTATATTGAAAGGTTCCTCCGAAAGGTCGATGTTTCCACTTTCAAGCTTTGCCATATCCAGAACATCATTCACCAGCGACAGCAGATGATTTACCGCAGTATGTTCTTTCAGCCTGTATTCTTTCAGCATCTCAATGTCATCAGGGTACTTGTCCGCCATATTCAGCAGACCGATTATGCCGTTTATGGGCGTGCGGATATCGTGGCTCATTCGGGTAAGAAAATCGGTCTTTGCGGTGTTTGCAAGCTTTGCTTCGGTGTAGGCAGATTCAAGCTCCTTGTTCAGCGCTTGGATTTTAAGAAGCAGCTTTTCGGTCTCAGACTTTGATGCCTCAGAACGCTTCAAAGCGGCTTTTTCGGATTCATACGCCCGTTCAAGTACATCTCTCTGCTGAAGCTCTTTTTTTCTGTCGCCGTCAATGTCCTGTCCCACAAAAACAGCGTGGGTCAGTCTGCCATTTTCGTCACGGCTTGCGGGCATATAGCTTGCACGTATCCATTTTCCGTAAACGTTTAGATAATCGCAGCTTATGACGTTTTTGCCGTCAAGTCTCTCGGCAATGGTGTCAATATTCATAAAGTCTGCCATTTTTTCCTGATAGGATTTTTCGATGACCTGAGTGAGGTAATTGTGAAGTGCCTGAGAATAGGTGTTGTTGCTGCCTCCCGACACCTCTTCCGCAAGCTTGGTGAGCTGTATCTGAGAGTAGGTGTGGTCGGTAAGGTCGATGTAATAGCTGAAATTGTAAATGCTGCTGAAAGCGTTTATCACACGGTCGCTGATGGTAAGTGATTCTTTCATTCGGCTAAGCTCAGTTTTGCTTCTTACAGCCTTGAACTCCATAGCCTTTTCTTCCGAAATGTTTTTCACATACCAGATAAAGCAGGCATTTTTGTCGGAATAATCATCAACGGGTACAATGATAGACCGTGCCCACTGATGATCGCCGCCGATATTTTTTCTTCTGTATGTAAACTCCAGCAGTTTTGCGGAGGTGTTCAGTTCCTTTTTAATGGTATCCGATGCAAAGCTGCTGAGGAATAATGACTTGTAATCATCTTCAACGATACCGCTGTCCGCAAGGTATTTCACATATTCGCTGAATGAATCGGAGGTTATCTTTTCATCGCCGCATTTCAGGTCAAAAATGCTGTCGGCGTTAAGGTCAACAAAGCATATCCTGAAATAAGCGTCCTTCATCATCTTGACCGCAAGCTCATTCCGCTCGTGCTGCTTCATAATGTCGGTGATGTCCTGATGATAGCCACGGATAACAGCAACACCGTTTTCCTCGGAGTTCTTCCAGCCGCCGCACCTTATGTACCGCATACCCTTTGTGGGGTGGTTCCATTTGTAGATTATCTCGTCAGAGCCGATATTTATAAGATTGTCGATGTATTTGTTAAAACGCTCCCTGTCCTCATCGGCGATGTGTTCAGTAAGACGGGAGATGTTGTCCTGAGAGGGGGCATTGCGGTCAAAGCCCATCATATCGCTCATAACATCATCAAATATCATATCTGCTTTTCCGTCTTTATGAGCGATGAGCTTCCAAATGCCTGTGCGGGAGCCTGACAGAGTCTGTTGGGTCTCGCTTTGAGTTATCCTGTTGTCAGATGCGCTTATACTATTTTTATCCTGTCTCTTATACACATCTTCCGAGCCCACGAGACGCTACGCTTACGCTATCTCGTATGCCGTCTTCTGCTTGA
>CAMBJF010000271.1 GCA_945867875.1 uncultured Ruminococcus sp.
GTGTAGTCTCGAATTTTTGTTTTTTCGAGTGTCTACTCTAAGGGGATTATATCAGAAACTCTGCGCCTTTATTTTCAAAAAATGCGACTAAGCCGATAAGCCGGGTTTTGTCGTGTGCGGAAATCTATCTGAGCGAATCGTCGCCGAAACGCTTTAGCCGTCATTACGGTACGTCTGCCGAGCAGACATTGACGTACACGTACCAATAGACGTTGCATCGGATAGGGTTTACACGGCAGCGGCGTCTCCGCCGCTCCGGTGAGCTCTTGCCTCACCATTCCACCCTTACCTCTTTATCAGAGGCGGTATATTTTCTGCTGCACTGTCCCTAAGGTCGCCCTCGGCTGCCGTTAGCAGCTATCCTGCTCTGTGATGCCCGGACTTTCCTAACACATATAAAATGTGTTCAACCGCATAGCTTACTCGCAAGGACTATTTTACCACATTCCCAGCCTTATGTCAAGAGTTGTCACAGCTTTAATTCGTAATTGTCGATGCTCTGATATTTTCCGTGCTTGAAGCCAACCTCGTGAAGAGTTCCGCAGAATGTGAAGCCGAATTTATCGTGAAGTGCATTGCTGGCCGCATTTCCTGAGGTGATGACCGAAACTATGAGATGAAACCGTCCACGCTCACGAGCCATATCCAGTATTGCGCCCATAAGTGCGGAGGCTGCCCCCTGTCGGCGGCATTCGGGTGCTATATATATAGACAGCTCGGCGGTGGACTCGTAGGCTTCCTTGTCACGGTAGGGCGAAAGTGTGGCATAACCCATTACAACGCCGTCCTTTTCAGCAACGATAAGAGGGTGATCCTCGGTCTGATGCGCCCCGAACCACTGCTCCCAGTCCGCCAGCTCCTTGGGGTTAAGGTCAAGGGTTGAGACCCCGTTTATGACCTCGTAATTATAGATATCAAGCAGTCTTGGGATATCTTTTTTTTCACCTTTTCTGATAAGCATAAACATCTTCCTTTGGTTTTTTATGATTATACACCCATTTGCATTATATTTTCCATTGATTTTGTAAAATAATTGTTGCAATACAATTATTTTTATGCTATAATGTTTATAAATTTATTTTAGGGGGATATTACTATGAACACAATTTTCAAAAAGATCGGGGCGGCACTATGCGGAATTATAATGGCGGCAGGGCTTTCGGGCTGTATGCGCATCGGCGTGGGGGTCGAGATGAAGAGCAACGGCACGGCTTCTCTTTCCGCAATGTACGCAATGTCCTCGGATTACTGCACCGAGGAGGATTTTGCAGATGAGGGTCACGAGGTCAAGACCTTCACCATTGACGGGCAGGACTACATCGGCTACGAATACACCGAGGATTACAGCAGCTATGAAGAGCTGAGCGCAAACCTTACCACCCTCAGCGAGGACGGCACGAGCCTGTTCACATCGGCAAAAGCTGAGAAAAAGGGCGGACTTTTCACATCTGTTTATACCTTTGACGCCGTTATGCCACCGCTTCTCGGCGATGATGCCGCTGAATACGGGGATATGGCTTCGAGTATGATCGCTGTGGATTTTACCCTGAAAATGCCGGGAGCTGTTAAATACTGCGAGGGCGGAACCATAAACGATGACGGCAGCATAAGATTTACCGTTGACCCCGCAAAGGAATGCACATTTTCCTGCGAATCAAGCGAGATAAATTTCGTGAACATTTTCATCACCATTGCCGTAGTGATCGTTGTTATCGGCGTAATAATCGTTACGGCTTCAAAGAAGAAAAATATCTGATGGTACAAAAATGCTCCACTGCAAACATGATGCAGAGGAGCATTTTTCTTTTTATTTAGCTTTCAACCGTTATCTTTAACTCCACATATGCATAGGGATTATCTATTGAAGTTATGGTCACATACGCCGTACCGTTTTTAAGTGCTTCGATCTCACCCTTGCTGTTTACGGAAACAACGCTGCTGTTAAAGGAATAAAATTCAACGTCCTTGCAGTTGGTCGTAATCGGTCTGAAGCTGTAGGAAAGCTTGAACTTTGCTCCCTTGTGGATAGTAAATTCGGTATTTGTAACGGTTATTTCTTCGGGCAGTATTTTTTCCTCAGAAGTATCACTTTTCTTGCTGCCTGACGCTGAGGAGGTGTTGGACTTGACCTTTCCGTTCTTGTCAAACTTCACCTTTTTTCCGTCAATTGTAACGGTCTTGTTTACGGCTCTCTTGCCGTCGGAGCAGTAATAATAATCTGTTCCGTCAACATCCTGCCAGCCTGTGAGCATAACGCCCTCGTCGTCAAAATAATAGTAGCTCTTGTCGATTTTAACGCTGCCGACGCTCATTACGCCCTTTTTGGAGAAATAATATTTGCCTGTTTTGAGCTTAAGCCAGCCTGTACGCATTGTTCCGTCGGAATTGAAATAATATGTTTTGCCCGATTTGGTTGTGAGCCAGCCTTTTTTCATAATTCCCTTGCTGTTGAAATAATAGGTCTCGCCGTCAATTTCCTGCATACCTGTGACTGTCTTGCCGCTGTCGTTCACATATGTCATACCCTTGTCTGTTTCTTTCCATTCAGCCGCAAAGCAGCCTGCGGATACAGACAGCACGGTCATAGCCGCCATACAGAATGCTGCTGTTTTTCTTATTGCCTTTTTCATTATAGTCAACCCCTTAATCAAAATAATATAAATATTATACACTATAGCAA
>CAMBJF010000272.1 GCA_945867875.1 uncultured Ruminococcus sp.
TACTTTTTAACCCCTAATCCGCTTGCGAATTAGGGGTTATTCGACAGACTGAAAGGACTGTCATCGGACAGTCCTCTTTTCATAATAAGAGCCTTTTCCTTAAGCTCATTGAAAAGAGTGTTGTACTGCTCAAGAGCTTCGGGAGAACGCTTGAGCTTGCGTTTCTGATTGTTGGTATTGTTATAAAATGTGGTGTATATGTTCTGTACATCACTTTCGGCGTTCTTTATGCGGTTTTCCTTTGTCCATTCACGCTTGTGAACATTCCTGCATTCCTGACTGCAAAAGTCGGAATTATTGGTCTTGTCTTTGATGATGAGCTTACCGCAGATGGTACAGTTTGATACTATGCGGTTTGCCTGTTTGAGCATATCAACATAAATGCGGAGAACGGCAAGAAACGAATCATCGGCAACATAAGCAGTTTGCCAAGTGCCGTTAAGGTGCGTGTAATAGATATGTACTGTAAGATCGGTAGGTGAAGCGTTTATCTGCTCAGGTATGTTCCAATAACGAACATTGCTTTCAGGAACAGTAGGCAGATTGCGAAACGGCAGGAGCATATCGGATACACAAGTATTAAACTGCTCCGCAAATCGTGCGGCAGACTTTTTCATTGATGAAACAAAAACGTGCCATTCGGAATTCAGTGTTCTGTGATTGTATCGGTAGTTCGTCAGAATGAAAAATATCATAAAATTCAGAAGCATATTGCCCTTGTTGGAACTGTCGTACAGTTCTGCAAGGGCATTTATATATTCTTCCGCAGATTTATTTCCCTGTCCCTCGCTTATAATGTCGCATAAGCCGTTGGAACATTCGGCAAGTATTTGCATTTTATCATCAGCTTCCGATTGAGCAAGTTCATTCATTTCGTCAACAAGGCTGCCGAGCTTACGGATACGAATTTCAATTTCGGGATTTTCTATACTGAGAGTGAAATATGCTTTCAGTCTGTCAGGACTTCCGATAGCAATTATCTCACGTTCGCTGGGAATATCAAAGCTGATTCCGATAGAAGCGGTCTTGTTTTCTCCTGATATGTTATTTATGTTCAATATGTGACCTCCAAATTGTTGATTGTGTGTTAATTTGTCATATTGGTTAAATTATACAATGATAAGTCTTTTTTGTCAAGCAAGACGGACAAAATCAATCAGTATCAAAGTGATTGACCTGCCATACACATTCGATTGATGCCCAATCACACAACAAATTCCGTACAAATGCGAAAATTGATGATATAATGTCGGTAACGAAATCGCAGAGAAGGTGAAACCAATGGAGAATAAGAAATCCAACACTCCCGAAATCCTTTCTGCAAAGGACTTGCAGGACATGGGATTTTCACGTTCTATGGCATATGCACTGTTCAACAGAGCTGACGTTCCCGTAATTCACATCGGCAAGCGTAAGTTTATCAGACGTGAGAAATTCCTTGACTGGCTTGCAGAGCAGGAGAGAAGCAATGAAAATTAACCCCTAAAAAATTATTTCAAAGGAGAAGAAGCGAATGATAAAATTCAATGACACTTTCATCATCGGAATTGACCACGGCTACGGAAATCTCAAAACAGCCAATACGGTTACTCCGTTGGGTGTAAAGATCCACGAATCTGAGCCGCCCTTCAAGAAGGACGTGCTGGAGTATGACGGAAAGTACATCTGCATCGGCGAGAACCACAAGTTTTTCGTGGACGATAAGACAGCCGATATGGACAATTACTACCTTACCCTTTACGGGATCGCACAGGAATTATCCCTTGCAGGTATCACGGACAGCCACGTTCATCTGGCAGTGGGACTTCCACTTATGTGGTATTCCGAGCAGCGTGAGGGCTTTGCCGAGTATCTCAGGCAGAATGAATATGTGGAGTTTGCGTATAACGGCAAAATCTATCATATCCACATTGACAGCATTTTAGTTTATCCTCAGGGATATTGTGCGGTTTATGACAAGCTCAGAGATATGGACGGAGTAAATATGATCGCAGACATCGGGAACGGTACTATGAACATTTTGAAGGTCATTGACCATAAGTGCATCATCGACAGCTGCCGTACCGAAAAGCTGGGAGTTGAGAAGTGTATTTTCAGAATACGCAATGCCGTTATGAATAAATTTCACGAAGGTATTGACGAGAGCATCATCACAAAGTTTTTCAGAAACAAAGAGCAGGAACTTCCCGAAGAATACAGAAAGGTAATCGAGAACTGCACAGCCGATTACTGTTCGGATATTCTTGCAGCTCTGTACAGCAACGAGTACAATTCAAAGCTGATGAAGCTGTATGTGGTGGGCGGCGGAGCAATCGTCATGAGCAATCACAATACCAATCCTCCCAACACAACGTTCATCACAGATATTTGTGCAAACGCAAAGGGATATGAATTTCAGGCAAAGAGAAATCTGAGGAAGTGTGCAGATGGTAAAGACAACAAATCTCAGGCTTAATCTTGACAAGCCGGATCACCGAAAGACGTATGACATTCTGAAAAGCTCCGATATGAGCCATACAAAAACTATCGTTGCTGCACTTATTTCATTTTCCGAAAATGAAGAAAAGCGCAAACATCTCTTTGACGGCATCAGAGAAATTGTGAGAGAGGAGATAAAGCTCGACGATGCAGCTTCGGATCCTGCGGTTTTCAAGCTCTCTTTCAGAG
>CAMBJF010000273.1 GCA_945867875.1 uncultured Ruminococcus sp.
AGATAGCGTAGCGTCTCGTGGGCTCGGAGATGTGTATAAGAGACAGCCTCAGTTCGGCAGTTTTCAAAAGCTTTTCACCGCAGTAAAATCTCAGCTCCCCCACCTTGTCGCCCTTTTTCACGGGAGCATATACATATGACGGAAGTATGACCGACGCTTTTATATTCTCCTCCGACCCTTTTGCAATAAGTACATTTCCAAGATTTTCAACAGAGATGACCGCTTCTCTGATACAGCCGTTCTTCACAGCTATTTTTTCAGGCATATCCTCCGGAATGGACAGACTTTTCACCGTATATCCTCCGAAACCTATATCAAGTAGTTCTGATGCAAGTCCCAGTGCCCTGTCCTCCTCTTTGCAGTCAAGCACGGCACATACAAGTGACAGCTCATCACGGTGTGCTCCCTCAGCAGCAAAATATCCCGATGATGGCCCAGTTCCGCATTTAAATCCCACAGAGCCTTTATATCTGTGCCCCATAGGGTTTGACGTAACGAGTTGGACCTTGCCGCCCTTTATTTCTTCAAGTCTTGTGACAAATATATCTGCAAGCTCATCATGCTTTGATAGCTCGCAGAGAAGCAGTGCCGCATCATATGCGGTGGTATGCTGTGCATCATCATTATAGTATCCCGTACATTCGGTAAAAACCGTATCAGTCATACCAAGTTCCGAAGCTCTTGCATTCATAAGCTCAGTAAATTTTTCCTCTGTCCCGCCAACCTTTTCTGCAAGAACGCAGGCAGCATCATTGGCATTTCCGATTATAACGCCTTTGAGCAGTTCACTGACAGTAGATTTCTCCCCCGGCATAAGCCATATCTGTGCACCCTGCTTTGAATTTGCATTCTCACTTGCGGCGATCTCGGTGTCAAGCGTCAGCTCTCCCCTGTCCATAGCTTCCGCTGTCAGCAGCACGGTCATAAGCTTATTGAACGAGCCCATATGCACAGGCTCTCTGCTGTTTCTTTCACGGATAACAGTCTTTGTAGTAGGCTCCATAAGAACGTAGCATTCTTTATAGTCGCTTTCAGCCTTATCCTGTGCAGATATTGCCGATGTCTGTGAGAACATTATCATAGTGCTCATTAAAAATGCAGCAGTCTTTCTGAATATCTTCATATAAATTACCGCCCTTTCCCGTACATTCTATGACGAAAAGGACAGGTTTAGGACAGACAAAAGCGGCTGCCCGAATAAACAGACAGCCGCTTTATTTTACATTAAATATTCAGTTTATCGATTATTCAACGATATACTGCTTGATCTTCTCAAAGAACTCGGAAGCGTCATCAGTGTGAGCTTCAAGAGCGATGGGCTTGGAAAGATCGAGGCTGAAAATACCCATAATGGACTTAGCGTCAACAGCGTATCTTCCGGAAAGAAGGTCAACGTCATAATCGCAGAGGGAAACCTCAGAAACGAAATTCTTTACATCATTGATAGTTGCAAGCATAATAGTAGTCTTTTTCATAACAACCCATCCTTTCGGTGTTCATAAAAAATATTCGGAAAACCGCAGGATCTGTTTTTTGCAGCTTCCTTGTTATTAAGAATAGCAGTTTTTTCTGATTAAGTCAAGAGGGTTTGCAATTTTTTTTATTTTATTGTATAATAGCATATAACCTCAAAAATACTAAAAGGTTTTTAGTATGCATCTTACACAAAAAATCTTGGAGGATTTTATGTATATTTACTTTATAACCTTCGGCTGCAAGGTCAACACATACGAAACAGCCTGTATGACTGCGGCATTTGAAGCGGAAGGTTTTACGCCTACTCTTGAAAAAAATCTTGCAGATATATTCGTGATAAACTCCTGCACTGTGACATCTGAAAGCGATAGCAAGCTGAGACAGACACTTAGAGGTCTGCGGAGAGATCACCCCAATGCAGTCATAGTGCTGACGGGCTGCTACCCTCAGGCATTCCCAGATGAAGCAGCTGCGGAGGAATGTGCGGATATAGTTACGGGAACAAAGAACCGAAGCGATATTGCAAGACTTGTAAAAAAATATCTTGATGACAGAGAAAGGGTCTGCTCTGTTGCGCCATACTCGTCAAGAGACGGCTTTGAGGTTATGTCTGCGGACAATATCGAGGGTCACACCCGTGCATTTATGAAAATTCAGGACGGCTGCAATGCTTTCTGCACCTACTGCATTATCCCTTATGCCCGTGGACGGATTCGTTCAAAGCCTGTCGAAGATATTGTTTCTGAGGCAAGAAAGCTCGCAGAGAACGGTTACAGGGAGATAGTCCTTGTGGGAATAAATCTTGCGTTTTATGGCGCTGAGTTTGGGAAAGACCTTGCAGATGCGACGGAGGCTGTAAACAGCGTTGACGGCATTGACAGGATACGTCTCGGGTCTCTTGAACCCGAAAAAATGACCGATGAAATGCTTATGCGGCTTGCGGCACTGCCTAAATTCTGCCCCTCTTTTCATCTGTCCCTCCAGAGTGGCTGCAATAGGACGCTCAAAGCAATGAACCGAAGATACACTGCTGAGGAATACGCCGAACTCGTTGACAGAATAAGACACATTTTCCCCGACTGCGGCATTACCACAGACGTAATGGCAGGCTTTCCGGGTGAAACAGACGCTGACCACAAGGAATCAGTGGAATTTATAAAGAAGATAGGCTTTTCCGATATCCACGTGTT
>CAMBJF010000274.1 GCA_945867875.1 uncultured Ruminococcus sp.
ACACACTGCATATCGTCGGCAGCGTCAGATGTGTATAAGAGACAGCCTTTGTCATAACACGCTGAGTTATTAGAAACTTTCCGTCGGGGCGCATAATAACTCCCAGCACCGTCAGATGATATTCCCCGTCCTTCAAGCACCAGTCATTGCGCTTCATAGTTCTGCCCGTGGGCTGCTTGTTGCTGTCATAAATATCCCAAAGCTCCATTATAAAAAGTCCTTTCCCAAAAACATTTCTCTGAACATTTTACCACTATCGCAAAGATTTGTCAAGTTTATCACCGAATTGACAAAGTTATACAGATTCTGATAATAAATTTGTCAGACAAGCCATTGAAAATCAATAAATATTGTGTTATAATAAACTATATATTTATACTTCTTAGGTGAACAACTATGAAAAGATTTTAGATAGGAATGGCGGTTGCGGCAATAAAAGACCCTTTCAGCTATCAGCTCTCCCAAGGCGCAATGAGCGCAGCGGAAAGGCTTGATGCCGACCTGTGCATATTTCCCGGAAAATATATAGGCGTTGACTACGAACGCTACAATGACCAGTCACGTTATGAATATCATTACAACGCCCTTTTCGATATAGCCGCCGCAGCGGAGTTTGACTACATAATTTCAGCCGTCGGCTCAATAGCCTATCCCGTGGACAACGAGGGCAAAAAGCGTCATCTTGAAATATTCGGTAAAACCCCGACCCTCAGCGTCGCCGCAAAGATCGACGGCTACGATCATCTTATGAGCGCTTCGAGGCATACCGCACAGCACTTGAGCAGAACGGTCTCCCATATGACCCGAAGCTTGTTGTCCCAAGCGACATTTCCGATAATATCTACAAGGAAGCAAGCCAGCTTGTTGACAATAACCCCGACCTCGACGCAGTTATTTGCGTCAATGACATAATGGCGCAGACCCTCTACACCGTCCTCAACGACAGAGGTATCCACATCGGCAGGGACATCGCCGTAACAGGCTTTGATGACCTTCCCTTTGCCGCCAAACTCGAACCGCCCCTTGCATCGGTCCGTGCAGATGCATACAAGCTGGGCGTAAGAGCCGTGGAAAAGGCGGTGAATTTCCTCAGGGGCACTCCCGATGATGAAAATTACCTCGCCACCGAATTTATCCCCCGCCAGTCCAGCTACGGTCAGTTGGGACTTTATAATTCCCCTGATTCGGTTTTCTGCGGCAGTGAATCGGAAATTGCAGGCAAGGTCTGTGCATATCTTTATGAAAGCGGAGCACTTACGGTGGATAAAGCCGTGCTCTTTGATTTCGTCAAAAAGTTCCTTGAAAATATGTATGCCCGTTTCGGAAACAGGCGTGCATCTCCCGAGGATTATAATGAAACCGCCGATATGATCGACCTTTTCTTCAATAAGGATTTCGAGATCGTGAACCACGTCAGCGTTATCCATGACCTAGTTGACAGCGGCTACCGATACCTTATGAGAAAATGTCTCCCCGAAAATGAGCCGTATATCCGCAGACTGTACAACTTTTACTATAAGCGCATAAATCTCGACATCGCCTCGGATTTCCACGTCCTCGAGGAAAAGCATAAACTTGCCGTCCATTACGACAACATCGTCCTCCGAGACACCCTTATGATAGGGGAGAACCTCAGCGAAAGCTACTCCCGAATGCTCCGCCCCCTCCACCTTATCGGAGCTGACTCATCATATGCCTACATACTCTCCGAGCCTGTGGAGTATCACGAGGGGCAGCATTTTCCCGCAGGCAGTACCGATTTCAACTTTTCGGGATATGCATTTGGCAGCGAAACTTTTTCAATACCCACCGAAAAACGCAGAGTGTCAGCCCGTGATATCTTCAAAAACGAGATTTACAACGGCGATAAGCGTCATACCCTCATAGCCGCCGACCTTTTCTGCAAGGAGTATCAGTACGGCAAGCTATACGCCGCAAAAGCACAGCGCAAAAAGGAAATATAATAAAAATGGGGCTGCCCGAAAGCAGTTCCATTTTTGCTATATCATTACATTTAGTTATTTGTCAATAAGTCACTTTTCTTTGAATTACAAGAGGGACAAAGAACCTGTCCGTTCTCTATCTCAGTTTTGCCACCCTTACTCCACGGAATAATATGGTCAGCTTCCCAATTATTCCAGTCGCATTTCATTCCACATATTTTACAGATACCGTTATCTCTGCGATAAATAACTTGGCGCTGTGCTTCATCAAAATTTCTCTTCGGATCTTTTTGGGGAAGATTTGATACAGATGATAAAAGGCTTTCCTTAAGAAAATTATGTCTGTAAAGCAAAGAATCTTCTGAGTCCGAAGAATGTGAAACTCTTTCGTGGTAAACAACGAGACGTGGGTCTTGTTTTTCAGGCTCCTTTTGTTCATCCAATAATCTTTTTGCCTCAAAATCAATAAACCATTTTGCAATATCAGCTTCTCTGTCACGAATATCATAGTTGGGCATTAAGTCCATAATTAAGATAAACAATGAAATTGTGCTGTATCTTTTTAATTCAGGAGATTTAACTGGAAACATTTTATTTAGATAATCCAGTATACGATATATATTTTTGGCATCAGTTGATGAAGCGTC
>CAMBJF010000275.1 GCA_945867875.1 uncultured Ruminococcus sp.
GTATAATCACTTATTAATATTACTGATTGTATAGAAAAGGGGCTTACTATGAAATTTACAGATGAAGCATTAAAGCGTGTCAATGATGAAGCTGAAAAGCTTTTTGAGGAGATAAAGAATCTTGAACCCATAAGCATATCAAAGTTTGACAGCAAAAGCTGTATGGCGGTTTTCGTTGACATCATCAACGGATTTATAAAGGAGGGCGCAATGGCTTCCGAGAGGGTGGGAGACATTATCCCAAGCAATGTAAAGCTTCTGAGACTTTGCAAGGAAAACAACATCATAACCGCCGCCTTTGCTGACTGCCACGATAAATGTGCTGCGGAATTTGCCTCATTCCCGCCCCACTGCATAAAGGGCACCAGCGAATCCGAGGTGGTTTCGGAGCTGAAAGACGAGGGCGGCTATATCCTTATCCCGAAAAACTCCACAAACGGCTTCAATGAGCAGAAATTCCGTGACTTACTTGAATGCCACCCTAAGATAGATACATTCATCGTCACAGGTGACTGCACCGATATCTGCGTTATGCAGTTCTGCCTTGCCCTGAAAACCTATTTTACAGCAGCGGACAGACAGGTGAAAATCATCGTTCCCATATCCTGCGTCGAGACCTATGATGCACCATTCCACAGCAGCGATTTTGCAAATCTTGCGGCTTATAAGCTTATGAAGGACAGCGGAATCGTGTTTGTGAGCGAGGTAAAGGAATAATATGGGATATTCCGAGATTAACTGCCCCCACTGCGGAAAAATAAACCGTGAAAGCTGCAATGCATATATGTACGGCAGTCCTGTAAGAATTTGCAAAAACTGCGGGGAAAAATATATTGACAGCAGATACAGAGAGCCTGCCATAAGCGGTTTTGATCCGAAATCCGCAAATGTATCATTTTACGGCAAGGGCAGTATCGGCTTCGGGATAGCCTTTGCCTGCTTCTTCGGCTGGTTTTTGTACTGCGCTCTTGCTGACGGAGTTTATTCGCTGAGGGTCGGTATTTTGTGCATAGGCTGTCTGTTTGGATTTATCGGCTGTTTAATACAGTTTGTGAGGATAAAGTCGGGGTCTGCGGACAGGGAAAATGCAAAATATCTTGAAGAGTCGGAAAAACGGCTCAGTGACAGGGGCTATGTTGATGAGCTTATAAAAATGGGGATAAATGTTCCCGAAAAATACAGATGATGAAAGGATAAGGAAAATGGACGAAAGAAATCTTACGCTCCTTACGGATTTTTACGAGCTGACTATGGGAAACGGATACCTTGAAAACGGTATCGGCGACAACATATGCTGCTTTGACCTTTATTTCAGAAAGGTCCCCGACAACGGCGGGTTTGCAGTTATGTGCGGACTTGAACAGGCGATAGACTATATCAAAAATCTGCATTTTTCCGATGATGATATCGAGTTTCTGCGGTCAAAGGGGATTTTCTCGGAAAAATTTCTTGATTACCTCAGAGATTTCAAATTTGTCTGCGATATATGGGCTGTTCCCGAGGGCACGCCTGTGTTCCCCAATGAGCCGCTCATTATCGTGAAGGGCCCTGCTATTCAGGCACAGCTTGTCGAAACGATGCTCCTGCTGTGCATAAATCATCAGAGCCTTATCGCCACAAAGGCGGCAAGGATCGTTAAAGCCGCTGACGGCAGACCTGTTATGGAATTTGGTTCAAGACGTGCTCAGGGCTTTGACGGCGCAGTTTACGGCGCAAGGGCTGCATATATTGGCGGCTGCTGCGGAACTGCCTGCACGCTTTCCGACAAGGCTATGGGAACTCCAGCCCTCGGAACTATGGCTCACAGCTGGGTGCAGATGTTCGATTCGGAGCTTGAAGCTTTCAGGGCATATGCAAAGTGCTACCCCGATTCCTGCACACTTCTTGTTGATACCTATAATGTGCTCAAATCTGGAATACCCAATGCCATAACCGTTTTTATAGAGCTTGAAGCAGCGGGACACAAGCCTGCGGGAATACGCATCGACAGCGGCGATATCACATATCTTACCAAAAAAGCGAGAAAAATGCTCGATGATGCAGGCTTCCCGGAGGCAAAGATATGCATATCCAACTCCCTTGACGAATACATCATTCAAGATATTTTAAGGCAGGGTGCTAAGATAGACAGCTTCGGCGTGGGCGAGAGACTTATCACCTCCCGCAGCGAGCCTGTTTTCGGCGGTGTTTACAAGCTCACCGCTGCGGAAAAGGACGGCGTGCTTATCCCGAAGATAAAGCTATCCGAGAATGTTTCCAAGATAACTACCCCCGATTTCAAGGAGCTTTGGAGATTTTACGACAATTCCACGGGTAAGGCTATGGCTGACCTTATCACCTGCTATGGCGAGGAAATTGACGACAGCGGTGAAATTACTATTTTCGACCCCGATTTCCCCTACAAGAAAAAGACCCTTTCCGACTTCACCGCAAAACGGCTCCACGTCAAGGTCTTTGACAAGGGAGAATGTGTTTATACCTCCCCCACCGCCACGGAGATACGAAGCTATTGTATGGCTCAGCTTGACACTCTCTGGGACCTGTCTCTTATACACATCTGACGCTGCCGACGATATGCAGTGTG
>CAMBJF010000276.1 GCA_945867875.1 uncultured Ruminococcus sp.
TAGCGTAGCGTCTCGTGGGCTCGGAGATGTGTATAAGAGACAGATCCGACACCGCACGCTCTCTCACCGACTGCGACTTTTCACAGGGCGGCGCAGTGATGATAGGAAACGAGGGCAACGGTCTTTCCGACTATGACGCCTCCCTTGCGGATATCCCCCTAACAATAAAAATGCACGGAACTATAAATTCCCTCAACGCCGCAATGGCAGCGGGAATAATTATGTGGGAGCTTTCCAAAACTTCCGAATAAAAAGGAATGGTCATACAGATGATGAACACCGACGACGGCACATATTACCGCAGACTGTACAGGCTCTGGGCGGTAATTGCATTTGGTCCTTCCTCAAGGACCCTTTCCGAGCTTTACACCCGTTTTGACAACGCCGAAAGCCTTTATGCCGCCGTCACTCAGGACGATGCGGTGAGAAATGAGCTGCCCGCCGATGCCGTAAAAAGTGCCGACAGCATAACCCTGTCATCGGCAGAAAAGGTCATCGAGCTTTGCGACAAAAAGGGCATAAAGATCGTCACCGCCGATGATGATGACTTTCCCGAAAGGCTCAGGGAAATTTACAATCCGCCCACAGTCCTATTCTATAAAGGCGACATTTCGGGCATTGACGACAGGCTGAACATCGGCATCGTGGGAACAAGAAAGCCCTCGGATTACAGCCGAAAAATTGCCGCTGCCCTTGTAAATACCCTTACAAAGCACGGCTTTGACATCATCAGCGGGTTTGCTGAGGGCATCGACATCTGCGCACATCTCCAGTGTGTCCAGAGCGGCGGAAGGACATATGCCGTCATTGGTTCAGGGCTTGATTATCCATACCCAAAGCCTAATCTCCCCTATCGTGAGCTTATTGAGGAAAACGGCGCAGTCATAACCGAATATCTTCCGGGAACGCAGCCCTTTCCCCCGAATTTTCTCCAGCGAAACCGTATCCTTGTGGGACTTTCAATGGGCGTTGCGGTCATTGAAGCGGGAGAAAAAAGCGGCTCACTCAACAGCGCAGCCCACGCAGTAAGCCAGAACAAACCCGTATTCGCTGTTCCGCCCTGCGACCTGTTCGACCCAAGATATAAGGGCAACGTCCGCCTTATCCGTGAGGGCGCAGTTCCCCTTATGGGAGCCCGTGACATTTACGGAGAATACAGCATAAACCCGCAGCATATAATAGTCGCAAATGAAACCACCGCCGCCCAGCTTGAAAAGATACGTCTTATAGCCGAGGGTGCGGCAAGAGCGGAACAGGAAAGCGACAAACACACCACGGAAAAGCCGAAAAAGAAAACCGAAGTCTTCTCAGAAAGCGAGCCTGTTTCGGAAAATAAGCCCCGACAGCTCACAGCGGAGGAGCTTGAAAGCTTTTCCGACCCCATTCAGAAAAATATCCTCATAAAGCTGTCCGAAGCCACCTCATCAATGCGTGGGGACGAGCTTGCGGAAGCACTTGAAGCGGATATCGACGATATCCTCACAGCTCTCACAGAGCTTGAAATTTTAGGCAATGTTCAGTCTCAAAGCGGAAATTACACCCTTGCGGACTGATTAAATATATATGCTTTTACCTCGGTAAAAGCCTGTCGGGAAGCCGTTCCGACAGATGAAAGGATAGAATCATATGTCAAATCTTGTAATCGTGGAGTCGCCCTCCAAGGCGAAAACCGTTCAGAAATATTTAGGCCCCGGCTATGAAGTCGAGGCATCAATGGGTCACGTAAGAGACCTGCCCAAGTCCAAGCTCAGTGTTGACACGGAGCATAATTTCGAGCCAGTTTATGTTCCCATGAAGGACAAGGAAGAGGTCATAAACTCACTGAAAAAAGCCGCCAAAAAAGCGGATAAAGTATATCTCGCAGGAGACCCCGACCGTGAGGGAGAAGCTATCTCGTGGCATCTCGCCCAGCTCCTTGACATTCCTATGGACGCACCTGTCCGTGTAACTTTCAACGAAATCACCAAAACAGGCGTGCAAAACGGAATGGCTCACCCCCGCTCCATCGACCTTGACCTTGTAAATGCCCAACAGGCACGCCGAATCCTTGACAGGATCGTGGGCTACAAGCTCTCACCGTTTCTCTGGAAAAAGGTGAGAAGGGGTCTCTCCGCAGGACGTGTGCAGTCCGCAGCGGTGAAGATGATAGTTGACCGAGAGCGTGAGATAAACGCATTCAAACCCGAAGAATACTGGTCTGTTGAAGCGAAAATGACCGCTCCGTCATCAAAAAAGCAGTTTGACGCAATATTCACAGGAATGGACGGCGAAAAGACCGAGCTCCATTCCGAAGCTGAGACCAACAAGGTGCTTGAACGCTTAAACGGCGCAGAATTTACCGTTTCGGGGGTTAAGAAATCCGTAAGAAGGAAGTCCCCTGCTGCCCCCTTCACCACCTCAACAATGCAGCAGGAAGCCTCCAAAAAACTTGGCTTCCAGACCTCAAAAACAATGAGAGCCGCACAGCAGCTTTACGAGGGCGTTGAAATCGAGGGAATGGGTGCGGTCGGTCTTATCACATATATGCTGTCTCTTATACACATCTCCGAGCCCACGAGACGCTACGCTATCT
>CAMBJF010000277.1 GCA_945867875.1 uncultured Ruminococcus sp.
CATATCATACACAAAAAAGCCACCCTTTCGGGTGACTTTTTCGACAGACTGAGCCCCCCGGGAAAAAGGGGGGCTTTACTTATTCAAACTCGTGAAAAATACTCTCAGCGCATTTTCTGAGGTCCTCCTCAGTATGCACCTCTTCCGAGCGGAGCATTATGCCGCCTTGAACGAAATCGGGCAGTGAACCGAAATAGGTCTGCGCCTTTTTGTCACGTTCAAGGAGCGCATTCAAGGGATTGGTCTGCATTTTTCTCATTCCTTTCAATGGGTTTACTGAAATTATGTGCACCGAGGGCAGGATTATCCCGTATTGACGGAATTGGCGGAATATGGTATAATAAGAAAAAATGCAGATGAGGTGGACGTGTGACAGCGGAAGAGAAAAAACGGCTTGCGGAATTTGAGCGGGACATCAAAAAAATGCAGAAGGACCACAAGGAGACTTTTGCGGAGTTTCAGCAGAAAAAAAGCCTGCCACGAAGCATATGGGGCAGGCTCAAAGGTATTTTTACTCGATCATCACGGTGAACGGGCCGTCATTTAAAAGGGAAATTTTCATATCTGCGCCGAAAATGCCCCTCTCGGTATGAGCATACTTTTCAAGCTCGACACAGAAAAAATCATACAGCGGCTGTGCAGTCTCGGGACGTGCAGCCTTAATGAACGAGGGGCGATAGCCGTGAGTGCAGTCGGCGTACAGCGTGAACTGTGAAATGCACAAAATTTCTCCGCCCACATCGGCAAGGGACAGATTTATCTTGTCGTTTTCATCGGAAAATATCCTCAGTCCGCCGATTTTTTTTGCAATGCGAATGCAGTCGGCTTCGGTGTCGCCGTCGGTGAATCCCACGAGAATAAGAAAGCCTGTGCCTATCCTGCCCACGGTCTTTCCGTCCACATCAACGGAAGCGCTTGTTACACGCTGAATTATAGTCCTCATAACAATATCCTTTCATAAAAAAACGGGAGACGAAATCTCCCGTTTTTATTTTGTTTTGACTTAGCTTAATACTTGCTCTGAACGTTCTCAAAATCATCATCGAGATAGATGTGAGCGGGCTTCTGCTTTGCGGGAGCTTCGTCCTCGGCGGGGAAATCCACGGGGACAAAATCGCTCTCCTTTTCGGCAGGAGCGGGAGCAGGCTCATCAAAGGGGCTGCTGTTGTTGCTGTTTACATAGCTGTCGAAAGTCTCGGAATAATTGGTTTCTGAAGTGTTCTCGGCAGTCTCTTCAACTGCGTCCTCACCGTCAATTTTGAAGTGAGCAAGGAGGCTTCTCAGAACGCCCGACTGACCCGAAAGTTCCTCGGAGGTCGCTGCGGATTCCTCGGCTGTTGCGGTGTTACTCTGAACAACTGCTGCGATCTGCTCAACGCCCTGGCTTACACGTCTTATTTCGGAAGCCTGCTCGTTGGAAGCATCGGATATCTTAGCCACTTCATCGGAAATAAGGCTTGCGTTCTTGACAATCTTATCAAGAGTGCCTGCGGTCTCGTGGGCAATGTCTGCGCCGCGCTTAACGCTCTCGATGGAGTTTTCGATAAGGGAAGTGGTCTGATTTGCGGCCTCTGCGCTCTTTGCGGCAAGGTTTCTTACCTCATCGGCAACAACTGCGAAGCCCTTTCCTGCATTGCCTGCACGGGCAGCCTCAACAGCGGCATTGAGGGCAAGGATATTTGTCTGGAATGCTATATCGTCGATAACCTTGATTATCTTGGAGATCTCTGCGGAGCTCTTGTTGATGTCGTCCATAGCGGTGAGCATCTGGCTCATTTCATCGCCGCACTCACGGATCTTGTCGCCTGTGTCATTAACGACCTTCATAGCATTGGCAGCAAAATCAGCGGTGTTATCGACCTTTTTGGAAATGGTGCTTATCTGATCGTTAAGCTGGTCAATGGAGGCAGCCTGCTCGGTAGCACCCTGAGAAAGGGTCTGAGCGCCGTCAGCCACCTGCTGAGAGCCGTTTGATACCTGACTTGAAGCACTGTCGATATTGCGGAATGTCTTTCTGAGAGAAGCGGTAATATCGTTGTACTTATGGCTGATAAGTCTGAAATCGCCCTTCCAGTCATCGGGAAGCCTGTAGTTAAGGTCACCTTCGGCAAGCTTGTCAAGACCGTTGTTTATCTCATTTATGACCTCGTTAAGGTTCACAACAGTGTCCTCAAGGGTGTTGTAGAGGTCCTCAAACTCGGTTTTTGCCTTAAGCTTATCAGTGAAAGTGTGAACATCTCCGTCCGAGATATCCTGAAGCCTTTTTGAAACGCTTTCGATCTTATTTGTTATGTATTTGCCGATTATAAGGGATATTGCCGCAAACACTACAAGACCAACCACAGTCATAATTATCTGAAGAGCTATGTTGTTTGCAAACATTGCTATCGCCGCAACTACTGAAACTACTATAAGAGCAGTGACAACATAAGCGATGGTCATTTTTCCTACGGCAGTATGAATCCATCTGCGCTTTTCATCCATAAGGAGAACATCCTTTCAGTTCCGAAACCTACATAAAGGCTCCGACAATATATTTTTATATTATTATAC
>CAMBJF010000278.1 GCA_945867875.1 uncultured Ruminococcus sp.
TAGTCTCGAATTTTTGTTTTTTCGAGTGTCTACTCTAAGGGGATTATATCACTTTTTGTAAAAAATACGCTTTTTCTATTGAAAAAAACTGCGGATTGTGATATCATTAATATGTATAAGTTTACACGAAGGGCGGTCAAAAAGTGAAGCATATCAGTCTGAAAAACAGCTCTATCCGAAATCAGATGCTTGTGATGTTCCTCACGGTAATACTGCCCCTTTTTGCAGCCAGCATAATGCTCCTTGTGAACCTCCGTTCCACCGTTACCGATAAGATAATCAGCACCGCAAATGTCAAGGCGGACACCATAAAAACAAGGATAACCGATACGGTGGACGCTTCCGAAGCGGCGATGGGTATGTTCACAACCGACGAGAGCGTTATTGCATTTCTCGAAAATGAATATGAATACAACAAGGAATATTACAAGTATTACAGCCGAGGCCCCCACAAAAGATACCTTGACGCATACCCTCAGATAGAGAGCATCAAGGTCTATACCGAGCGTGAGGATTTTATCTGCAATCTTGACTATATCTATGCCGATGACAATATCCGTTCCCAGAGCTGGTACGGCAGTTCAAAAGCCAACACCGACGATTTTTTCTGGAACGTTGTCCTTGACCGCTCCAACGGAAAATGGCACCTTGCCTGCATTAAAGCGGTAAAGGATAATGACGAGGTCATCGGCGTTGCGGCGGCGCTTATATCCGACAGCTGGTTAAGCAGGAGTGTTCCCTCCGAGGACAGCAGGGGCATTCTTTGCGTAGGCAGCGGCAGTGTTTTTTTCAGCAGCTATGATGCGGTCAAGACAGGCGGGCATATTGAATTTGATGAGACAGTCTCTATGAACGGCAAAAAGGTCCTTGAAGAGGGACTTGAAGGCTTCAGAGGCTACACCATAACCGATAATTTCAATTACGGCGAGGATTTTCAAATAGTTTTCCTCATTCCCTCCGGTATTGCGGATATGGAAATAAGCAAATTGTCCATAATCTACGGCGGATATTTCTGCCTGTTCTTTATTCTTTCCCTGCTCATAATCGTCCTGTTCACAAGCGTTTTTTCACGTCGAATCACACTGCTCAGCGAGAAAATGCACGCTGTTGCGGGGGGCAATTTCAATGTTGAGATCACCGACACGGGAAAAGATGAAATAGCCCAGCTATACACCGACCTTGAACAGATGATACACAGTATGCAGAAGATGCTCGACGACGTTTATCAGGCAAAGATACAGAACGAGGAGTTCAAATTCGTTCAGATGGAAGCAGAGTTCAAGGCACTTGCAAGCCAGATAAATCCCCATTTTCTGTACAATACCCTCGAGACAATACGAATGAAAGCGTTCTGCAACAATGACAAGGAAACAGCGAACCTTGTAAAGAAGCTCGGCAAATTTATGCGGCGATGTCTTGAAATAAAAAATGGCGAAGTTACCCTTCGCTCAGAGTTTGAATTTACAAACGGCTACTTAGAGCTCCAGTCCGCACGATTCGGTGACAGGGTCTCCTACAGCATTTATTCTGAGGTGTCAAAGGATTATATGATACTGCCGCTGGTCATTCAGCCGGTGGTGGAAAACGCCTTTGTCCACGGCATCGAAAGCTGCAAGGACAACGGCCATATCGACATAAGAGTGTACTACAGCGGCGATAATGTCATTATTGATGTAAAGGACAACGGCGTTGGTATGAATGATGAAAAGCTCCACGAGCTTGAAGAAAAGCTCCGCCGAAATGATACTTCATCGGGCAAGAGCATCGGTCTGACCAATGTAAACAAGCGAATAAAAATGTATCACGGCGACCGATACGGTCTTACCATACAGACAAAGGAGGGCGGCGGCACTCTGATACGCATAACCCTTCCCCGCAACCCTGTTCTGAGAGGTCAGAACGCTGATTCAAAGGATATGAAAGGTGATGATATGAATGTTCAAGGTACTTCTGGTAGATGACGAGCCCAATGTGCGAATGGGCATAAAAATGATGATCCCTTGGGAAAGCATCGGCTGCGAGGTCATAGGCGAGGCGGAGGACGGCGATGACGGACTTTCAAAAATTATGATAATGCGCCCCGATATCGTCATTGCGGATATAAAAATGCCGGGAAAAACGGGCATTGAGATGACGGAAGCCGCAAAGGCACTTGGATTTAAGGGCAAGGTAATAATCCTTTCGGGATATTCGGATTTCAGCTATGCAAAGACTGCCATTGCCCTTGGCGTGGAGAATTTTATCCTTAAACCCGTTGACGAGGACGAGCTTACCGAAGCCATAAAGACCGCAGGGGACAAGATTCGCAACGAGCGTGAAAAGAGTTTCAGGCAGGAAATTGGCAGCGAATATCTTAACGAGCAGAGGATAAAAGGCCTTTTCTCGGGAGACGAGACCTGCATTGCGGAAGCGGCTGCGGAGGGCGGCTATGTTTCCTGCTGTGCGGCGGTGGCGGGCTTTGACGAGCAGTCGGGCTCTGCGGACTGTACGGCAGCTGTCTCTTATACACATCTGACGCTGCCGACGATATGCAGTGT
>CAMBJF010000279.1 GCA_945867875.1 uncultured Ruminococcus sp.
AATTTTCTTTTCAATTTTTTCTAAAAAAGGCTTGACAAACAGTAACAGGTTTATCTGTCGGTTTATATCCCCGTTATTTCTCCTCCTGCCGTTCCTTTGCAAGCTTCATAACCTCAACATAAATAGCCGCCACCACCGAGTACATCTCGGGGGGAACGCCCTGTCCCACATCAAGCATCGTGAGCACCGCCGCAGCGCTGTCGTCTCGGTAAATCGGCACTCCGCTTTCGTCCGCAAGGGAGATTATCCGCTCCGCAGCGTGACCGTGACCCGCAGCCACCACGATAGGGCTGTAGTCCTTTTCGGGATTGTATTTCAGTGCGACCGCACTTTTTTTGTTATCAGACCTTGACATTAAGCCCACTCCTTTGATTTCCGAGCTTCGGGAACACCTGATCGAGGGAGCGCTTTTCCCTCAGCCCCTCAACAAGCGCCGCAGATACGTGATATCCGTTTGCCTCCGCAATTTTCGGGATAGTCTCCCTGATAGGCGCAAAGGCGTTTTCCATTCTTTCGGGGCACAGGAGCATAACCGTCATATTTTTTTCCTTTTCGTATATCTCAAGCTCAAAATATCCCGTGTCCTCGATGTCGAAGCAGAGCAGCATATGCGAGCCCGCCTCATCAGCCTTTCCCGAGCCCTTTTTCTTGTTCTCGATAAGCTCCTCCGCCTTGGGGTCCACCCACAGCTCACCAAACGCCCTTATGCCGAAAGCGTCAAGGGGCACGAACTGATGTATGAGGGGGGTGAAAACGCCCGGAGCTGTAAGCATATTCTGCACCATATCGCTCCGTGTTGCTCCCGAAAGGGAATGAAGAATGCTGCTGTTGATGTTTTTGGAGAGGAAGTCCGTAAGGGTCTCCATTGATGTAGCGGCGGAAATCTTATACTGTCCGCTCTGCGCCATTTCGCCGAGAGCGGTGTTCAGACCCTGCGCAAGGCTTATCATATTCTCGCTGCTGTCGCCCTCGATATTTTCAAGGATAACGTTAAGGCGGTCGATAAGCGCATCAAGGTCCTTTGTGGCTTCAAGCTCGTCAAAAAGGCTCTGGAGGGCATTTCTCATTCCCGGGGTATTGGGTATCACCGCACCGAGGAGCTTTCTCACAGCTTCATCGCCGCTTGTGAAGTCCACCGTTGAGAGCACCTTTGAAAGAGTATCCTCGGGGATACGTGCCGCCATATGCTTTGCGCCCGCTGCAAGGAGATTTACAGATGAACGGAGCCGTGCCTCGTGAGCCGCTTCATCTGAGCTGATAAGGGCGGACTGCTTTGCTTCGGGGGAAAGGTACTCGTTATTTTTTACAAAGCTGTCAAAAAGCTTATCAAGATTATCGGTAAGGGTCATATTTTTGTCAAGCCCCATTTTTTCCAATTGCTCCGCAGGGACATTCAGGCTCTCCGTCATCATCAGCAGTGAATCGAAGCTGTTCCGCAGAGCGTCGGGGTCATCATTGTATCGGGACATATTATGCACGATAAGGGGCAGTAGATTTTTCGTGTTGTCATTTAAAAGCAGGCTGTTTTCCGTGTAGCCGAGGAGTTTTAAAAGAGTTGGCTTCAGAGATGTAAAATTCGCCGCCGCATCAGGGCCCGAAAGCGCCTTTGACGCCGCAAGGAGCTCGTCCGAGACTGCTTTTCCCGGAGCTGCCTCAGCTGAAAGGTATTTGAAATTTGCGGAAAGGGACTTTAGTATCTCGTCCTTTGCTGAAACGCTTGCCGCCGCCTTTGCAAAGTCACCGAGAGCGGCTCTGAACTCCTCCGCTCCCGAAAATCCGTTCTTGGCGGAAAGGTCTGCAAGCTCCTTTAAAACGCTCCACAGCTTATCACCGAAAATAGTGGCGTTTTTCTGCTGGGCAGCCATATCCTGCGAAAGATTTGACGGATTTAGCATTACCTCCGAGGCAAACTCCGTAAGCTTGCTCAGGGCTTCGGTGTCCCCGCTCTCACGGACGATGTTCAGCGCCTTTGTGGAGATAAGCTCCTTTGCCGCATTCAGGGCAGATGACGGGTTTCTTACAGCATCTGCGGAGGAGCGCATAAGTATGCCGCTGTCGTCCTTGAGATTGCGCTCCGCATTGTCCCCGCCCCTGTCGTTGGTCTTGACTATTTTCGTCTGGTCACCAAGATCAAAGACCTGTCCCGTGGGGTTCTGCTGTATCTCGTTATGACGGGTGTTGTTGTTATTCTGGGCATAGTCCCTTGGGGCGGTGGGCGTGGTTATTTGTATAAGCTCTGACAATTTTCTCCCCCCTTGATATGAAGAAATATCATACTAATAACCAATTAACCTATAGACAAATCCTCGGCTGAAATAAGCCCATTCGTCGTCAGGTTGCTTTATAAAGCAACACTCCCTTGCCGGGCGCAAAGCCCGCCTGCGGTCGCTTTCCTAGACTGGGCTTATTCCATCTGTCGGCTTTATCTATAGAACAATTGGTTATTAGTATTAATCAGATTAATTTTATCATATTCCCATCACATTTTTCCTGTCTCTTATACACATCTGACGCTGCCGACGATATGCAGTGTGTA
>CAMBJF010000280.1 GCA_945867875.1 uncultured Ruminococcus sp.
CGCGCGTTTCGAGCGTAACGGCGTCAAGCCCGATGTGTGATTTATGACCTGGGAAGATTATGCGGTGATGTCAATGGTGGAAAACGGGCTTGGAATTTCCGTACTGCCCGAGCTGATACTCAAAAGGATTCCGTATAAAATAGTCATAAAGCACCTTGATGTGCCTGCGTTCAGAAACATCGGGCTTGCTTTTCGGAGCAGGAAATCTCTGTCGCTGGCGGCGGAAAGATTTATCGGTTACTGCGGCGATTTTGCGGCGGAGCTTGAAAAATAAAGGAGCGGCTTATGGAAGAGATATTTGATATACTTGACGAAAACGGCAATGTTACGGGAAAAACTGCGTCCCGTTCTTATGTCCACAGCCACGGGCTTTATCACAGGACGGTACACATCTGGATAATTCGTGATGGAAAGCTTCTTTTGCAGCGAAGGAGCCATAACAAGGACAGCTTTCCCGACAAGCTTGACATTTCCTCGGCGGGACATATTGATGCAGGTGAAGAGCCTCTCACGGGAGCGGTGAGGGAGCTTTATGAGGAGCTTGGCATAAAGGCAGAGCCATGGGAGTTTGTGCTTGCCGGCAGAATGAGCAGGCATTATGTGAAGCATTTTCGTGGAAAGATTTTCGATGACAACGAGCTTGCTTACGTGTATATCTACACGGGAAATGCGGATATTTCGCAGGTGCGTGTGCAGGAGTCGGAGATATCAGGTGTGGAGCTTTGTACATATGAAGAATGTCTGCGGCTGGCGGCTGATGATGACGAGCCACTTTATCTGCCAGAACTGGAAATGATAGGAAAATACTGTGATAATAAGCGGTGAATGTTATAAGATGATAACTTATTCATATGGACATAAGCAAAAATTTTTATATGGGGGATTGATTATTTTTCTCGGGTGTGATAGAATAGTATAAAGATAAAATTGTCGGATATTGCCCGAAAGGGGTATCCCGAAAGGAATGGTATCTTAAAATGGTTAATTCAAGATTTACAAATCTCATCGACCTGAATGATATGAGCAGCGAATGGTGGCTCAAAGTTGTTAAAAGAGCTTCCGACATCTGCGACGACCCCAAGAAGTACGCTAAGGTGTGCGACGGAAAGATTATGGCTACTCTTTTCTATGAGCCCTCCACACGTACACAGATGTCTTTCCAGACTGCTATGCTGAGACTGGGCGGCACCATTATCGGCTTTGACAACCCTGCTACATCATCTGTTGCAAAGGGCGAGAACCTTAAGGATACCACCAAGATAGTGTCCTCCTATGCGGACATTATGGTTATGCGCCACCCCTCCGAGGGCGCTGCAAAGGCTGCGGCTCTTACTGCTGACTGCCCCATTATCAACGCAGGCGACGGCAGCCACCTCCACCCCACACAGACCCTCACCGATATGCTCACCCTTTACAGAGAAAAGGGCAGACTTGAAAATCTTACCATTGGTCTCTGCGGCGACCTTAAAAACGGAAGGACCGTTCACTCAATGTGCAAGGCACTTTCAAGCTTCAAGGGTATCAAGTTCGTTTTCATCTCCACAAAGGAGCTTGGTATGCCTCAGTACATAAAGGATATCCTTATGGCTAAGAACTGCCGGTTTGTGGAAAATCCCTCTCTTGAAGATGCTATCGGCGACCTTGATATGCTTTATATGACCCGTGTTCAGAAGGAGAGATTTGCTTCCGAGGAAGAATATCTTGCCCTTAAGGACGCATATATCCTTGACAAGAGAAAGCTTAACAAGGCTAAGAGCGACTGCATCGTTCTTCACCCCCTGCCAAGAGTTGACGAGATCACTATGGACGTGGACGACGACCCCAGAGCTATGTTCTTCAAGCAGGCAAAGTACGGTATGTACGTAAGAATGGCGCTTGTTATGACCATTCTCGAAAGCCCCAATGAGAGCCGTCCTCTCCTCACAGGCAGCACATACCCCTCGGTAGCCTGCACAAACCCCAACTGCATCACTCACAAGGAAAGCTATCTGCCCAAGTATTTCAGAGGCATCGGCGATATGCTGGAGTGCGAATACTGCGACGAACGCAGACTTGGAAACTGATAACAGGATAAATAAAGCAAGCTCCGCAGAGATTTTTCTGCGGAGCTTTTATTTATATCGGAATGTTCGGCTCTGCAAGCTCATCACGCAAAACGATAAAAGAAAAATTTTGCTTTGGATAAAGGATAATGATCGCTTCCTTTCCGATAACACTTTTGTCATATATCCTTTCCGACAGCGGAAATGACCTGAACTGTATTTCGTCGGCTTTTGCAATGACTGTCTGCGCGGGGACATTATATTTTACTTTTCTTATGACTCTTCGGACAATGTTATGTCTCATACCCGAATATTCATTTATCGCTTCCTCCCTGCTGACAGCCGTATTTTCCAAGGCTTCGATTTTTACGGGCGTGTAATGATATGAAAAAGCTGACAGCGTTCTGACTGCGCTCACGATACAGAGAACGGCACATATTATCACCGCCGCTAAGAGCATAAGCAGGAAAATGACTATGGCATTTATAA
>CAMBJF010000281.1 GCA_945867875.1 uncultured Ruminococcus sp.
AGCGTAGCGTCTCGTGGGCTCGGAGATGTGTATAAGAGACAGATTCTATATATGGGGGGGTATGTTAATGAAAATCAATAAAGGACTTATGGCAGGCTCAACGGATATGCTTATATTAAGTCTGCTCGAAGAAAAGGAAATGTATGGATATGAAATGATTGAAACATTGGAAAAGCGCTCAGATCATACCTTTGATCTGAAAGCAGGTACGCTGTATCCGCTTCTGCATTCATTGGAAAGCGCAGGTTATATCACATCGAGAGAGGTCAGCACCGAAAATGGACGTGTTAGAAAATACTATGCTATCACAAATGATGGTATCGGTTTTCTGGATTCAAGGCGGCAGGAATGGGAAAAATTCAGCGGTGCGGTAAATCTTGTTATAGGTAAGGGGGTAAAGGCATGAAAAAGGATGAGTTCATAGCCAATGTTCTTGAACAGGTACGCTGTAAAAAAACACATGATATTCTCAGAGCTGAATTATCCGCACATATTGATGATCAGGCGGAGGCATTTGAAGCTGTAGGTCTTCCCCAGGAGCAATGCGAGGAAGAAGCTGTAAAAACAATGGGTGACGCTGTTGATATCGGTCTGAAGCTGGACAGTGCTCACAGACCTCATTTTCCTTTTATTGCGGTTTTATGTGCTGCCGCTCTTATGTTATGCGGAATACTTATAAGAGTATTTCTTGCCGAAAATTATCCTTTGCTTAGTGTTGGCAGTCATGATATACTTGCTGTTTTTGTGGGCATCGTATGCTTTACGATATTCTGCTGTATTGATTATACGATATTTGCAAGACTATCTAAAAAGGCATATCCCTTGGCGGCGGTTCTTTTTACAGTTATGCTGATAATACTGCGTCTTGACTACATAGCGTATTCAAACGGCAGAACTGATTTTTTCTTTCTTGGCAGGCTGAATTACGCATTGATAGGTTTCTATGGGTGCATTATGCTTGTGCCGTTCATGTGCGGTTTTGTGTATCGTATGCGAGGAAAAGCCATGGTCGGATTTTTAATATGCTGTGCAGTTCTGACTGTTCCCGCTCTCATTCTGTGCTGCTTTACCCATAACTTTGCGATATTATTTATAAACACGCTTAATGCTTGGAGCATTATATTGTTTGCTTTGAAAAAGGAATGGTTCAGCATAAGAAAAAGGCTTGGATATCTTATCGTCAGCATTCCTGCTGCTTTGCTTATTCTCAGTTCAGCCGCATACGAAAGTGTAAGTAGCATGAATAATCACGGAAATATTTCCTTCATATGGGATTTCCTCATGGATAAGGGCACCACTATTGAAGACGGTTGGTTTATAGATGATTCAATGTTGTTACTGGGTGTTATAAAATATTTCGGCATTTTGTCGGGTGTTGTGCTTGGTATAATTATGCTGATGTTTCCGCTGATGCTAAAAATATTTTCCCATAGAATACACAGCAGCTTCGGACGGCTTCTTGCATCATCTGTGATATTTGTTTTTACTGTTCAGGTTGTGTGTTACATTGCATCAAATATAGGCATCAATATGTTCTATGCTTCATATTCGTCTGCTCCGTTTATATCTATCGGTGTTTACTCATACGCAGCATGGGGAATGCTTCTCGGCATATTTGCGTCAATATATCTGCGAAGTGACCTTTTCCCAGAAAGAAAACTTGATCGGATAACGAAAGCATATTGAAACTAATTTACCTACAAAATCTGAGGAGCATCTCAAAAATGCGGTTATTCACAATAAATACGATAAGCAGATAAAAGAATATCCCCACTGTGACCGTTGACATAAACGAAACGAAACCAAGCTCAAAATAGCTTGTAAATAACTCGCTATTCATAGGCTCACCCCTTCCGCTTGCTCTCAATAAATGCCATAAGCTCCTCTGCCTCCTCATCGGAGATTTTTCTGTTGTCAAACATAGCAGCTACCAGCTTCAGCAGTCTTTTTCCGCCTATTCGCTCGGCAAATGAACGTCCTTCCTCAACAAGATATACTTCCTCGGATATAAGCGGAGTATAGAAGCGGTTTCTGCCGTTCTTCTCGCTTTTCACAAAGCCTTTTTCCTCCAGACGGGAAAGGACAGTCTGGAGCGCAGACATATTCCATTCCTTTTTCTCGTCAAGCTTTGCTTTCAGCTCCGCAGTTGATACGGGAATATCGAAGTTCCACACTCCCTGCATTACGGAAAATTCAGCATCGGGTAATCTTTTCATATTATCGTCCTCCTTGTATTACATACGTTTGTATGTTCTAATATTATTATACAATTGTAGGTTCTAACTTTCAAGTGACATATTTACCAATTTTTTCTAAATATTTTTGTAAAGTTTTCGCATTTCTCTTATATTCATACGCCTGCAAACAACCAATGTTAACTGTAAAAATTCTGCACAATGCATAAAACCCGCACGCAAAAATTGTAACATTTGACGGGTGGTTCGAGTACAGACCGCCCACACAAAACAATGAAAAAGCCCGTAGATACGTCATCTACGGGCTTTCAATTCCTGGCTCCCCAAGCT
>CAMBJF010000282.1 GCA_945867875.1 uncultured Ruminococcus sp.
CTTTTTAACCCCTAATCCGCTTGCGAATTAGGGGTTATTCGACAGACTGAATGCCCTGCCGTAAAACAGCAGGGCATATATTATATTTTCTGTGGCATATCAGATATTTGCAGCGATAACGTCGCCCATACCTGTGCAGGAAACGAGCTTCATTCCCTCGGACATAATATCTCCTGTGCGGTAGCCGTCCTTCAGTACCTTTGCAACAGCCGCTTCAACAGCATCGGCTTCCTTGTCCATATCAAAGGAATAGCGGAGGAGCATTGCTGCGGAGAGGATAGTTGCGATAGGATTAGCCTTGTTCTGACCTGCAATGTCGGGTGCAGAGCCGCCGCTGGGTTCGTAAAGACCGAACTTTGTATCGTTAAGGCTTGCAGATGCCAGCATTCCGATAGAGCCTGTTATCATAGATGCTTCATCGGAAAGAATGTCGCCGAACATATTCTCAGTGAGGACAACATCGAACTGAGCAGGGTACTTTACAAGCTGCATTGCGCAGTTGTCTACCAGCATATGCTCGTAGGAAACTTCAGGATAATCCTTTGCGACCTCCTCAACAATTTTTCTCCAGAGACGGGAGGAGTCGAGAACATTTGCCTTGTCAACGCTTGTGACCTTTTTTCTGCGCTTCATAGCGATGTCGAATGCACGAATCGCAATTCTTCTTATCTCGTTCTCGTTGTAGGTGAGTGTATCGGTGGCGGTGACAACGCCGTCAACGGTCTCGGTCTTTCTTGCGCCGAAGTAAAGACCGCCTGTAAGCTCACGCATTATCATCATATCAAAGCCACGCTCTGCAATTTCAGCCTTTAAGGGGCAGGCATCTTTCAGCTCACTGTAAAGGAGAGCGGGGCGGAGATTTGCAAAGAGGTTGAGAGATTTTCTCAGCTTTAAAAGACCTGCTTCGGGGCGCTTGTCCGCAGGGAGCTTGTACCAGGGAGATGTAGCGGTGTTTCCGCCGATAGAGCCCATAAGAACAGCATCGGCAGCCTTTGCCTTAGCAATAGTTTCATCGGTAAGGGGAACGCCGTTTGCATCAATGGAGCAGCCGCCCATAAGGAGCTGGTCGTACTCAAAGGTATGACCGAACTTCTCAGCAACCTTGTCAAGGACCTTCATAGCCTCGGTGACGATCTCAGGACCGATACCGTCGCCCTTTATAACTGCGATTATCTTGTTCATTTCAAATTATCCTTTCCTGTGAAATTACTTCTTCAAAGAATTAAGCAGACCGCCTGCGTTGATTATTTCCTTGATGAACTCAGGGAAAGGCTGTGCCTGATAGGAGTGACCCTTTGTTTTGTTGGTGATAACGCCTGTGTCGAAGTCGATCTCAACCTCGTCGCCCTTGTCGATATCCTTTGCGGCAGCGTCACACTCCATAATGGGGAGACCGATGTTTATAGCGTTTCTGTAGAAAATTCTTGCGAATGTGGAGGCGATAACGCAGGAAATGCCGCTTGCCTTGATAGCGATGGGAGCGTGCTCTCTTGAAGAGCCGCAGCCGAAATTCTGCTCGGCTACCATAATATCACCCTGGTGAACATTCTTTACGAAATCGGTGTCGATATCCTCCATACAGTGGGACGCAAGCTCCTTGGGGTCGGCGCTGTTCAGATATCTTGCAGGAATGATAACGTCGGTGTCAACGTTATCTCCGTATTTATGTACTTTTCCGCAAACCTTCATTGTATAACAAATCCTTTCTCAGCACTGATAGTCAACGCATTTTCTGTCGGCAGTGACAGGGCGCACATAGGTGTTGGCAGCATAAACGTGGTCGGGGTGTACCTGATATGCTTTCAGTGCATTTTCATCTGTAAATTCGGTATCGAGCATTACATCGCCCGTGGAAGAGGGGAGAAGGTCGATATTGACCTTAACGCTTGTCATACCGTCAATTTTACCCATAAGTCCCTCTAAGCTGCTCTTTATCTTCTCGGCAGCCGCACGCTTTTCCTCAGGGGTGAATTCGGGCTTTAAGGTCCATATAATAACGTGTTTTACCATATCGCATTACCTCTTACATAATTTCCGAGGGCTGGGATATCTTTCCTGTTACAGCGGAAGCGGCAGCAACAGCGGGAGATGCAAGATATACCTCAGACTCAGGGTGACCCATACGTCCGACGAAGTTTCTGTTGGTGGTGGCAACGGCTCTCTCGCCCTTTGCCAGGATACCCATATGACCGCCGAGACAGGGACCGCAGGTAGGTGTGGAAACTGCGCAGCCTGCATTAATAAATATCTCCATATATCCTCTCCGGCAGCATTCGAGATATACCTTCTGAGTTGCGGGGATAACTATGCAGCGGACACCCTTTGCAATGTGTCTGCCCTTAAGTATCTTCGCAGCCATTTCCATATCCTCGAGTCTGCCGTTTGTACATGAGCCGATGACTACCTGCTGGATAGCAACATCGCCCCAGTTGTCGGGAGTTCTTGTGCTTTCGGGGAGGTGGGGGAACTGTCTCTTATACACATCTCCGAGCCCACGAGACGCTACGCTATCT